>CACZRB010000025.1 GCA_902783555.1 uncultured Erysipelotrichaceae bacterium | reverse complement strand
TTAGAAGGCCGTACAATGACGATGATATTAGCACCTAAAAAATAAGAAGGAGAGGATTAATATGCCAAAACAAAAAACACATAAGGCATCAAGTAAAGTGCTTAAGAAAAAGAAAAATGGATCTTTAACTTATAAATTATCTGGTGGAAACCATAAGACAGCTAAAGATACAAGTAAACAAATAAGACAAAGAAGAAAAAAGGGAACATTAGCGAAAGGAGAAGCTAGCAGATTAAAAGCTGTTATCTAGGGTGATTTAAATGACAAGAGTTAAAGGTGGAACTGTAGCTAAAAACAGAAGAAGAAAAGTTTTAAAACAAGCTAAAGGATATTTTGGTTCTAAACATAGATTATTTAAGACTGCTCAAGAACAAACTTTCCATAGTGGAGCTTATGCTTATAGAGATCGTAAACAAAATAAACGTAATTTTAGAAAATTATGGATTACAAGAATTAATGCAGCATGTCGTGAAAATAATATTTCATATTCAAGATTTATTGATGGTTTAAATAAAGCTGGTATTGAAATTAATAGAAAAATGCTAAGTGAAGTTGCTATTGATAATCCAAAATATTTTGCTGCACTTGTAAAAATAGCAAATGATGCTTTAAATGGTAAAGTAGTTAAAACTAAAGAAGTAGTTAAAGAAGAAAAAACTGAAGTTAAGGAAGAAAATAAAGATTTATCTAAATTAACTGTTGCTGAACTTAAAGAATTAGCTAAAGAAAAAGGTATTGAAGGCGCTACTTCAATGAAAAAAGCAGAATTATTAGAAGCTTTAAAATAAGCTTCTTTTTTTATATCAAAAAAGAGCTATTGTAAGCTCTTATTTCATTATAGTGTTGTATATTTCATCAACATTTTTAATTTCTTCCTTTTCTTTATATGCAGGAATTAAATGTAAATGATAATGTTTTACAACTTGATATAATCCGTAGTTAACATGTAATGAAAGACCATCTGGATTAAGTGCTGAATATAATTTTTCTTTAACTAATTTGGCAGCATCATTAATATGACCTAACATTTCATTATCCATTTCGGTAAAATCTGTATAATGTTTTTTAGGCAGTACTAAACAGTGTCCATTACTATTTGGATTTATATCCATTATTACTTTTACATAATCATTTTCATATAGAGTTTTAGATGGAATTTTACCATCAATTATTTTACAAAATAAACAATCCATTTTTATCACCAATATAAATATATCATATATTAGCACTTTTATGGTTAAAAAGTCTTTAATAAATATAAAAAATAAAATTACTTTGGTACAAAAATATTTAGACGTGCATACAATAAATCAAGAGGAGTGATAATAGGTGGCTAATTTAAAAGAAATTGTTACTAAGGCAGTAATTGGTAAAACTAAAAAACTATGTAAAGATAATTTTAAAGTATCAGTAAATGATAAAGTTAGTAATGTTTTAGGATGCTGGATTATAAATCATACTTTTAGTGGAAGTGGTAATAATAATATAGTTAATGTTAATGGTTCTTATGATGTTAATATTTGGTATTCTTATGATGATAATACTAAAACCAATGTTTATGTACATAATTATTCATATACAGAAAATGTTAATGTTAAGTTAAAAAATGAAGAGTCTCTTACTAATAAAAATGAAATTATTGTTAGAAGTTTAACTGCTCCCCAAGTTAGTTCTGTAAATGCTAAAGATAATGTAATTGATATTACGGTTGAAAAGGAAATTGGAGTTGAAATTGTTGGGGATGTGAAGGTTAGAGTGAATGTAGAAGATATTGTGGATGATTATGATGAAGAATCAGAGGATAATAATGATTTAGATATTGATGTTAATGATAATTATTTAAATGGTGTCAACCAAAATTAGTTGACACCTATATTTTTATATGTTATAGTATGAATTGTAAAAAAGGAGGCAAATTAAATGGCTGTTAAATTAAGATTAAAAAGAATGGGATCTAAACAAAGACCTTTTTATCGTATTGTAGCTGCTGATTCTAGAAGTCCTAGAGATGGAAGATTTATTGAAACTGTAGGTACTTATGAACCAATCTATAAGGATAATAATGTTAAAGTAGATGAAGAAAAGGCATTAAAGTGGTTAAATAATGGTGCTATTCCAACTGATACTGTTAAAAATCTTTTAAGTAAAACTGGTGTTTGGGCTAAATATAAAAGTGCACCAAAAAAATCTAGTAAGAAAGAGGCTTAATTATGCATCAAGAATTAATAGATTTTACAAGTACTTTAGTTAAAAATATAGTTAAAGAACCAGATATGGTAAGTGTCCAAGAATTTAGTAGTGATGATGATGAAATTATGTTAGAAGTTATTGTACATGAAAATGATATGGGCGCTGTTATAGGTAAAAGTGGGAAAATGGCTAATGCTATTAGAACATTAATTCAAGCTTATGCTTATACTCATAATTTAAATAAAATAAAAATAAATATCGACTCATTTTAGTCGATATTTTTTCATAATTAATTTTCAAAATAGTTTGCTTCTTTGAAATTCATAATCTTTGCTATAAAATTTGATGGTATTTTTTTAATTGATGAATTATATTCTTTTGCTTCTTTATTATATTCGCTTCTAAGATAAGCAATATTATTTTCGATATTTGTTATTTCATTTTGAAGTTCAATAAAGTTAGGATCTGATTTTAGAGATGGGTAATTTTCAATAGATACGTAAAGATTATTAATTGTTTCAGTTAATTTTGAGTTTAATTTTATTTTTTTAGTGATAGTGGCATTATCTAAATCTTCTTTGGTTTTAATAACATCATTAATTATATCTTTTTCATGTTTTAATGTATCTTTAACATTATTAATTAATTTATTGGTTGTGTCACTTTTATTTTTTAGTTCAAGATCTATTTGGGATAGTTTGGTTTCAAGATTGTTTTGTTTTGATATTAATTCGTTATAAGAAGATATGCCAAGTAGAGTTATAGTAATTATGACGATAATTCCAACTATTAACCATTTTTTCATTTTACCACCTCGAAATAATTATACCATAATGTTAATTGGTTATTAACATTTCAAATTTTGTACATAGATTTAATAGATAATCCTTTTTTAGAAGACTATTAATCCATTCTTTGGGGATTTCATTATATCCATAAATAATACCTGCCATACTACCTGTTATAGCGCCGATAGTGTCTGTATCTCCGCCTAAGTTTGTTGATTTAATAATAGAATCTTTAAAATTATTTGTATTTAAAATAACCCATAAAGATGCTTCTAGTGAATCTATAATATAGCCACTTGAATTTATAGTTTCTTCTTTATATTCATTAATATTATCTTTTAAAATACGATTGTATTTACTTATAGTTTCTTCATCATAATATTTTGAATAATTAAGATTTTGGATATTAATATAGGCTTGTTTTTTGGATAATCCTTCTAGTAAATACATTATAAATCTAACATAAATGTAACAACCTAATTTGCTTATATTATGGCTGTGAGTTAGTGAAGAAATATTATTAGTAAGAGTTACAATTTCTTCTTCATTAATATTTTGATAATATGAGTATAATGCTACTGGTAGGATGCGCATGAGTGAACCATTGCCGTTTGAATATATATCGTTAAGGCCACATTCTAAGGCGGGAATACCTTTCATATAATTATATATAGCAAAGCCACATGTTGTTTCAACATCATATGAATAATCTAAAGGGGAAAAATCTCCATTTTTAAACCATTTAACAAAGTTTTGCATAATATCATCATAATCAAATTTTCCCTTTTTAATAAAAGAGGCAATAGTGGCAATTTCCATAGAAGTATCATCTGACCATGAACCTTTAGGAACGTGGTGAGTTCCATATTCAGTCATTTCAGTGACTGGATTATTAATAAATTCTTCTCTTGTTTTAAATTCTAATGGTACACCAAAAGCATCTCCAATAGCATGGCCAATAATAGCATCTTTTACTTTCATTATTTTCCTTCTTTCTTAATTGGTTTATTTGATAATTCAAAATTAATAGTATTATCATTTATAATTAAATCGTATATATTTGATGCAATAAGTTCATATTTTTGAGCTAAAAATTTGTTAGATATTTTTCTTTGAACTGGAATATCACATTTTATATTTTTTAAATAATTTTGACCATTTTGATTAAATCCTAGGACTTTAATGTATTCTAGTTTTAAATTCTTTCGATCTGTTTTAGTTAAACCTATTAAGATATGAATAAGCATTCTTCTAATACGATTATAAGTATATCTTTTAGATTTTACTTTTATAATTAATTCATCTATACTATTAACATTATTTATTTCTTTTATTAGTTTATTTTCTATTCCTTCATCAACTGTTAAATAATTATTTAAATTTTTAGAGGTTAATATTTTATATTTTAATAGTTTAAATAATAAATCTTCATTAACATTTTTGATTAAATTAGAATATGGAGTGTATTTAGTAATATTTTCTTTATTCTTAATTTTTTCACGTATATTAGATGCACTTACTATTTTTTCATGAGAGTTAATATCATGGTAATCGTTAGTTCTTTTAATTGCAATTGGTTTAATATTTAAATTATTTTTAATAATTGCTTTAATATAAGATATACCTAATAAATCATTAGGAGTATTAAGGTCTATTCCAATTGTTTTATTTAAAGCGGTAGGATAATTAATACCTTTATTTATTTCTAGTTTTACTTTTTCATTAAAATTAGTTTCTAGTTGTTTTTTAGCAATATCAGTAAGCAAACTAATATCATTAGATTCACTACCAAATATTAATTTATTACATCCAAGTTTTGATAACATTATGCATGATGTTTCTGCAAAAGTATCAGCAGATTCAGAACCAAAAACAAATGGGAGTTCTATAACAATATCAATATTATTGTTAAGGGCTATTTTAGTTTTATCTTCTTTAGTTAATATACTTATTTCGCCACGTTCTAAAAAATAACCATTTAAAATAAGGATTATTAAAGAATTAGGATACATTTCTTTTATTTTATTTAAATGGTAAATATGTCCATTATGAAAAGGGTTATATTCACAAATAATACCAATTATATCCATGATAAATCACTCCTTAGGCGTATTATAACAAATTGTAATTAAAGATTAAAGTTATTGTTTGATTAAGTAAATAATGCTATAATTTATTAGATAGCTACTAAAGATTGTAAAGGAGATTATTATGCGAAGATTAAATATTTATTTTGTTCATTCAACTAAATTTGATTATAACAATTTGATTTATAAAAAGGTATTATCTAGTTCTACTTGTTTATCACATAATTTGATGTTACCACAAACTAAAGAATATCAAGATAAGTATACAAAAGATTTAATGAATAAAGCGGATATTATAATAGTGGATTTATCTCATCCTTCTTTTGGCCTTGGATTAGAAATTAAATTTTTATCTAAGATAAATAAGCCAAAATTATTTTTAACAATGGATAAAAAAATTCCTCATAAGTATAAGAAATTATCAGCTAATATAAAGATAGTTACGGAAGCTAATTATTTGTCAACTATTGAAGATTTTATAATTGATAATGAAAAGAATGCCAGAAATGATGATGATCCCATAACATTAGGAAATTTATAATAAGAAGGTGTTTATATGTATTTATCAAAATCAAAATATTGTTTAGGGGTGCAGTGTGATAAGATATTATGGTTAGATAAACATTCACCTGAAGAAAGAATAGAAACTTCTAATCAGGCAGTTTTAGATAATGGTACTGAAGTAGGAGAGTGTGCTAAAAATTTATTTGGTTTTCATATTGATGTTAATTTTAGTGAAAATTTATCTTCGATGATTGATGATACAGAAAAACTTTTAAAATTAGAAAAAGTAGTAATAACTGAGGCTTCTTTTGTTTATGAGAATAATTTTTGTAGTGTAGATATTTTAAAAAAAGATGGTAATAGTTATGAAATATATGAAGTAAAAAGTAGTACATCAGTTCATGATATTTATTTAGATGATATATCTTATCAAACTTATGTGTTATTAGGTCTTGGATATAATGTTAAAAAATGCTCAATTGTACACATTAATTCTAATTATGTAAGAAAAGGTAATCTTGATTTAAATGAATTATTTAAAATTGAAGATGTTACAGATATTGTATTTAGTAAGCAAGATGAAGTAGAAAATAAAATTAAAGAAATTAACAAATATATGGCTGATGAAAGAGAAAAGGATGAACCACTAGGTATACACTGTTTTGAACCTTATGAATGCCCATATTTTAATTATTGTACTGGTCATTTACCTAAAGAAAATATTTTTAAAGTTAAAAGAATGCGTAATAAGGATAAGTTTAAATATTATGATAAGGGTATTATTACTTATGAAGATTTATTAAAGGAAGATATTGATGATAAATTAAAATTGCAAATAGATTATGAATTAAATAATAGGGAGCCTTTAATTCATAAGGATAAAATAAATGATTTTTTAAGTACTTTAAGTTATCCATTATATTTTTTAGATTTTGAAACTTATCAAGAGACTATTCCTAAATATGATGGAATTAGACCATATCAGCAAATTCCTTTTCAATATTCACTTCATTATTATGAAAAAGATAATGGCCCTCTTTATCATAAAGAATTTTTATCTGAGCCTGATATTGATCCTAGAAGAAGTTTAGCGGAAAAGTTAGTTGAAGATATTCCAATGAATGTATGCACTCTTGCATATAATATGTCATTTGAAAAGACGGTTATTAAAAATTTAGCTTATTTATTCCCAGATTTAAAAGAACATTTATTAAATATTCATGATAATATTAAAGATTTAATGATTGTTTTTAAGAATATGGATTATTATGATAAAAATATGCATGGTTCATTTTCTATTAAATATGTACTTCCGGCATTATTTCCAGATGAAGAAGAACTTAATTATCAAAATTTAGAAGGTGTACATAATGGTAGTGAAGCTATGAATTCTTTTGCTAATATGGGTAATCTTTCTCTAGATGAACAAAATGTGTTAAGAAATAATTTATTAGAGTATTGTAAATTAGATACGTACGCTATGGTTAAAATATATGATAGATTAAAAGAGGTAACTAAATTAAAAAATAAAGTAAAAGTATTAGAAAAAAATTAAATCGCATTATCTATAAGTTAACAACATAAGGAATAGCAAATTATGGTTAGGGTAAATTGAATTATTATATATATTGTGATAAAATTATTGGTAATAATAGATAGAAAAGAGGAAGAAATATGGGGAATATCTTTATTTTATTTCAAAATAATAAAAGATTTCAATTCATAAGTATTTTATCTATTATTATTTTATTTTGTGTAGTATTAAATATTACATTTAGTGCTTTTACTCAAAGTACGAATAAAAATGTAGCTAATATAAAAGCTGGTAATTTATCATATCAAACTAAGATTGATGATGTAATGACTAGTGTAATTTTGGCAAGTTCTAATAATGTAACAAAAAAGAATGTTTTTTTAATATCAAATAATAATTTAGATACTAAGTATGAACTTACTTATGATGTTTATACAGATGAAGACTGTACGAATAAAGTATCTAAACCTGATGGATTAAAGATTGAATACTCTTCTAAAACATTAAATAAAGTAAAAGATAATATATCATCAACTGATACTAATATGATTAGATTAGTAATTACTAATAATACTAATACAGTTTATTATATTAAATTAGGTGTAAATGCTGGTTTTGCATATAATGATTTAGTTTATAAAGATTTAATTAAAGATGAATACTCAGAAGATGATTTAGCGATTATTAGTTATATAAATGGAGTTAAAACTAATGGATTTCCTAATACAGAAGATTATACTCCTATTGTTGAATGTTATGATAGTTTAGGGAATTTATTATCAACAACAGGTACTGCAGTATGGAATGGATTACAATGGATGCTTAGTATAAGTAATTTTAACATAGTTGGAACAACTTGCCATATAGATTTTGCTGAAAATCCTGATAATTGGTTAGAAGCAAGTGAAGGAACTCTTTTAAGAGCAATTAAAGATAATAATCAATTAAAGCATACATTAACATCGCCAGCAAAGCAAATAAGTTTAACAACTGAAGCTTTATTATCATATACTAAAGATGATTATACAAATGATTATGGAAATAGTTTTTATTTTAGGGGAAATGTTCAAAATAATTATGTTTTATTTGCTGGTAAATGTTGGAAAATAGTTCGAGTTGATGGTAACGGAAATATTAAATTGTGGTTATGGAATAATACTAATAATTGTAATAGTAGTAATGCTGTTGGTTCATCTGTTTTTAATAAAGAAGAGGCAATATATACTACTGCTACTGGAGTAGGTTTTATGTATGGAGATTCAAGTGCTACTAACTATGATGATGCACAAGCTAATGTTACAGATAGTACTATTCTTACATATTTAAAAAAATGGTATGATCAAAATTTTAATAATTCATTAAAAAGTATGCTAGCTGATGTTATATGGTGTAATGATAAAAGCATAACTAATGGACTTGGATATGGTAATACTAAAACTGAATTTGGAAGTATTGGACGTATTAATACTACATATGCAAAGTATATTCCTAGTTTAATATGCCCAAATGCTGGTAGTGATGGAAAACTATCTAAATTTACGGCAAATGATACTGTTAATGGCAATGGCCTATTAAGAGGAGTAAATGGTGTAGGAGATAAAGAATATAAAATAGGATTTATAACTGCTGATGAGATGGCATTTGCTGGTAATGGGCATGTAAAATCAAATAGAAATTTCTATTTATATTCTGGTTATTCTTATTGGACTATGACGCCATCTTTCTTTAATAATTCTAGTAATCGTGCACGTATATGGGCTCTTTATGATGGATATTTAAATGGATTGAATTCAACAGGGGATGTTTCGATGTCAGCATATGTTCGACCTTCGGTTAGTTTACTTCCTAATGTTAATTATGAGTTAAATGGTACTGGTGATCCTGGAAGTATTACTAATCCTTATGTTGTAAACATAAATAAGCCTGAAGTAGTTAATGTAACATTTGATGCTAATGGTGGAGAAGTTGATTTATTAACTAAAGAAGTTCGCGTTGGTGGTAAATATGAAGAATTACCTATTCCTACAAGAGAGGGTTATGATTTTTTAGGTTGGAATGGTAAAAATATTTTAAATCCTGATGCTCCTTATGCTGCAAGATATGATGGGGCAGTAGTTGACACTCTTATAAATTATGATAGTTCTACTCAAGTTTATACTTCACATACTAATAATCATCATCATATTTATGGATATAATGTTATTGATTATATTAATCTTGGAGATACTTATACTTTTAGTGCTGATATTGTAGAAAATGGAACTGCTTCTAGTGTTATAGGTTATGATTCTTTGGATGCTGGTACTAGAAAGGTTTATGCTTCAACTTATACAACTAATGTTGGTGATAGAATATTTTATACATTTACACCTGCAACTACATTAACAAGTTGTATTGTAGGACTTACTAATAGTGGTGAAGGCGATGGATTAAAATATAAAAATTTACAGTTAGAAAAAGGACCATTTTCAAATGAATTTGAACCATATTTTATAACAAGTGATACAACTGTTGTTCAATATGAGGACCATACTTTAAAAGCTATATGGAAAGAAAAATAATATATATTAAATAATTATTAATACTAAAATTGGCCTATCAAGTAGGCCTTTTTTTATATTTCTTGATATATTGTTTTGAAGTTAGTAGATATTTATAATTCTAAGTCTTTTTATAAAATTCGACATAAAAATCTATATATTATTTTTATAATCTAATTATGATAATTTATGTTGATTTGTTAATACTTATAAATTTTTTTATTGATATGTTAATTCTTATTGGAACAAGTGTACTTTTAAAAAGAAAAACTAGTTTTATAAGAATTATAATTGGGGCATTTATTGGAAGTATATCATGTCTTTTACTTTTTTATATTCATGATAATATAACACTTTTAGTTTATAAATTATTAATTAGTATGTTAATGATAATAATTAGTTTTAAATATAATTCGTTTAGATATTTTAAAGATAATTTAATTTGGTTATATATTATTAGTATTGTTTTAGGTGGTAGTATTTATTTGGTTAATGATAATATTTCTTTAAAGAATAATGCTTTGGTATTTAATAAAAATGGAATGGAGATAAATCTTATTTTATTATTAGTTTTAAGCCCTTTTATTATATATAAATATATTACTCAAAATAGAAGAAGAGAAATTGTATATTCTAATTATTATGATATAAGCATATATTATGATAATGAAGTAATAAATGATATTGGTTTTTTAGATACAGGTAATAATTTAAAAGATCCTTTTTTTAGTCGGCCGATTATTTTAATTAATAAATCTTTAATGAGAAAGAAGGTCAATACTTTTTTAATACCATTTTATACTGTTAATAATCATGATTTATTAGAAGTATTTAAACCTAAGAAAGTAATAGTTAATAATAGGATTATTAAAAGGGTTCTTATTGGCATTACAGATGTAAATATAGATGGAATAAAAATAATATTAAATAAGGAGGTATTATGAAAAAAATACTAATGTTGATATGTAAATTATTAAAAATAGATAATAGTTTACTATTTATTGGAAGTACAGATATTTTACCGCCACCTTTAAGTAAAGAAGAAGAATTAGATTATGTATTAAAAGCTAAGCAAGGTGATTTATTTGCTCGTAATAAATTAATTGAACATAATCTTAGATTAGTAGTTTTTCTAGCTAAAAAATATGAAAGTACTGGTTATGATTTAGAGGATTTAGTAAGTATTGGTTCGATTGGTCTTATTAAAGGAATTGAAACTTATAAACCAGATAAGAATATTAAACTTGCAACATATGCATCTAGATGTATTGCTAATGAAATCTTAATGTATATTAGGAAAAATAAAAAGAGAAAAACTGAAATTAGTTTAGAAGATTCACTTACTTATGATGCAGAGGGTAATGAATTACATTTAGAAGATATACTTGGAACTGATGATAATATTATATATAATGAATTTTCTAGAAAAGTTGATAAAGATATATTAAAAAAAGAACTTATAAAATTAAGTGAAAGAGAAAAACAAATTATGACACTTAGATATGGTTTAAATGATACTGATGAATATACGCAAAAAGAAGTTGCAGAAATGCTAGGAATTAGTCAATCATATATATCACGTATTGAAAAGAAAATAATTAAAAAACTTCAATTAGTAATGGAAGGAAGATAGAATCTACCCAAAAGGTAGATTTTTAAAATGCCTAGAATTATTAATAATAGTCCAATTGAATAAAAAAGTTTATTTTATCGCAATATACATTTGAAAGGATTACAAATTATGGCGAAATATAAAGTAGAAATTCCTGGCATTGATACAAATAAATTAAAAGTATTAAAAAATGATGAAATGATTAAATTATTTGAAAGATATCAAAATGGTGATAAGTATGCAAAAGAAGAAATTATTAATGGTAATTTAAAATTAGTTCTTAGTATAATTAACAAATATAATAATGGGAAATATGATATGAATGATTTGTTTCAAATTGGGTGTGTGGGATTAATTAAAGCTGTTGATAATTTTAGTTTAGAATATAATGTTCAATTTTCAACTTATGCGGTACCAATAGCGTTCGACTAGTCTAAAATTAGTGTCTAAACTGCATAAACCCTTATAAAATAAGGGAATGATGGTAAAAATACAAATAAG
>CACZRB010000024.1 GCA_902783555.1 uncultured Erysipelotrichaceae bacterium | reverse complement strand
TTAAAGATTGAAGTTCCTAAAAAAGAAAACAAACAAATCAAAAATAAAAAGTATATCGAAATCAAATAATGAATTGCAAAAGGATTGGTTTAATCCTTTTGCTTTTTATAAATTATATTAAAAATTATAAAATATGTAAAAAATTACTAAGGAATTGATGAGCACGTATGAGACTTATTATGTAGGCTAGAAAGCCACCATAAATTCGCATGAGTAAAGGGACACTAATTTGTTAAGAGTTAAAAAAGTCCAATTTATTTGGACTTTTTGTGTGTATTTAAATTCTAATAATCTGTATATTTGTTAATAATCTAAATATATGATATTATTAATAATAATAAAGGATGTGATTATATGAAATGGAAAAAAGCTGCTTTAGCATTTGGAGCTGTTACAGCAAAAGCACTAGCCGAAAGCGCCCCAGGAATAATTGAAAATATTGCTAAAAAGAAAGAAGAAAAAAGCTTTTTTGAAGAAAACAAAAGTTGGATTTTTATGATAGTATTATCAATTTTTGTTACCAATTTAAATTATATTAATATATTTAATAATCTGCTATTAGATTCTATAATAAATATAATATATGGTTTTATAGTACTAATTTTAATGTATCTATTTTACTATGAAGAAAAAGGTATTATTAGAAAGCAAAATAGTTTTATTAAAGCCTTAGGTATAATATTACCTATTCTTGGTATAATAAATTCTATTAGTCACATTTACTCTGCAATTAATAATATGATAACATTATTTTTATAATAATATTGGAGCCTACTTATATAGGCTTTTTAAATGCTAAAAAAGCAATTCAACAATTTGTTGAGTTATTTCAACCATAAATTTATAGTCTTTCTATCTCTTAAATGGTAGGATTATTCAAGGAGGAGATAGATTATGAAAAAATATTTAAAATTTGTATTTGCTATTTTAATCGGAGCAGTAATTGGAGGCGTAGGAATATATTTATTATGTGAAAATAAATTAAATAATTCTAGAATGAAGCCATTACCAGCTCAAGAAAAATCTGAAGGATTAAGAGGAATATACGATATTGATAAAAACATTAATGAAAAAACAATTGACAATTATTTAGAAAGACCAGATGTAGTATATAGAGATGTTAGAATGTTAGAAGATACTGCCACATGGGAAAATAAGGGCGGTGAAAGAAATCTAACTGGATTTGTTAAAGGCTTTGAAGTTGTTCCATATGCCTATTTAACTGAATTCCCTCAAGAGTATATTGATCAAAAAAAGTCAGAAAATGTAACTGGACTATATAAAGGAAAGACTTTATTTAGATTAGAAGATGGTAAATACATACCTAATTATAAAGAATCAATGGAAATATTAGAATATCTTTTTCCTAAAGATAAAATAATATTCTTAATGTGCGGAGCTGGAGGTTATGCTAATTTCACAAAACAAATGCTTGGCTCCCTAGGATGGGATACCTCAAAAATATATAATGTTGGTGGCTACTGGAATTATAATGGTAATAATTCAATTAGTACTAAAATAAATGGTTCAGATAAATGTGACTTTTCAAAAGTACCATATCATAATATCGACTTTTCTAGATTAACAAAGGCAAACTAATGATTAAAAAATTATTATTATTACTTACATTTATTATATTAATTACCGGATGCTCTAAAACTAAACATTATGATACTAATAAAGTTGTATTAGATGATATATATTATAATAAAGGAAACTTTATTGATATAAATAGTGATTATTTAAATAATCAAAATCATAAAAACTATGTCTTATTTGCTTATAATTCATTTTGCACCTTTCAAATTCCCTGTGAGGATATCTTTCAAGAATATATGACTAAATATAAAGTTGACTTTTTATCAATAAATATAGATGAATATAAGAAAACTAAATTACATGATACAGTCGAATATGCTCCTACAATTATAATAGTAAAAGATGGAAAAATAATTGCATATTTAGATGCAGAATCTGATGATGACTTAAACAAATATCAAGATGTAAAAGAATTTGAAAAGTGGATAAATAATTATATTTTTATACCAAATTAATATTGTAAAAAAAGCAAAAGTACAAGATAAGGACTTTTGTTTTTTCTTCTTGAATATATTTAATTGGTATGCTATAATACTTCGTGAGCGAAAGCTCCTTGCTTTATTAAATATAAAGCCGAATAGACCAGAAGGAGGATAGAAAAAATGGAAAACTATGAAATTATGTTTATAGTAAAACCTACTTTAGACGAAGAAACAATTAAAAGTACAGTAAAATCTTTAGAAACTATCGTTACTGATATGAAGGGTAAAGTAGAAACTAAAGATATGGGTAAAAGAGAACTTGCTTATCCTATTAAAAAAGAAATAAGTGGTTTTTACTATTGTCTTACAGTTAAAGCTAGCCATGATTGCATCGCTGAATTTGACCGTAAAGCTAGATTAAATGAAAACATTTTAAGACACCAAATCATTAAATTAGACGAGGAGTAATATTATGAATAATGTATCCTTAGTTGGAAGATTAACGAAAGATCCAGAACTTAGAACAGTTAGTACTGGGAATACTACATGTAGTTTTACTGTAGCAGTTAACCGTCAATTTACTAATGCAAATGGTGAAAGAGAAACAGATTTTATCAATTGTGTTATTTGGGGTAAACAAGCAGAAAACTTAGCTAAGTATTGTACTAAAGGTTCACTAATTGGTGTTACTGGAAGAATTCAAACAAGAAATTATGATGGCCAAGATGGTAAAAAAGTTTATGTAACCGAAGTTGCAGCAAATAATATTACTTTCTTAGGTAGTAAAAATAATGGTGCAGATTCAAATAGTTTTGTTCCATACAATAATGGACCAGAACCTTCATTTGAAGATGTTCCAAAATCAAATGTAAGTCCAATTGAAACAACTGATTTAACAGAAGATCCATTTAAGGATTTTGGATCTGAAGTTGTTTTAAGTGATGATGACTTACCATTTTAGAAAGGATTATAAAAATGGCTGAATTTTATAGAAAAAAGAAAAAAATCTGCCAAATGTGTGCAGGCAAAGATGTAGACTATAAAGACGTAGCTATTGTTAGTAAATATATTAATGATAAAGGCAAGATAATGCCAAGAAGAATGACAGGAGCA
>CACZRB010000023.1 GCA_902783555.1 uncultured Erysipelotrichaceae bacterium | reverse complement strand
TCTTACAAATTATTAACTGGAAATTGATGTAAGACTAAATTCAACTTTATAATATTAAAACTGGAATTTACTTTTTCATTTCACAATATTTAACTAATGTAATGACATACTTAAGGTATCTTGATTATTATCGAAATCTATATTATAATAAGTTCATCGATAAGGAAGAATCTGATTATTGGTTAGCGATGTTAACGGCAAAAAGTTTTACGGAAATTTATAAAATATTAAGTTCATTTTTAGATGAAAAAGATAGAGATGAAATAATAAGGGATGTGATTAATTTAAGTATGGATGCTTTATTTAATGAACAAGAACTTGATAATTTAAGAAAACAAGTAGAGATGGATAAAGAAAAATTTTATACTAAAAAAGGAATTGAACAGGGAATTGAACAAGGTGCAAAAGAAAATACTATTTTAATTGCTAAAAGTATGTTAAAAGAAAATATGCCATTAGATTTAATAACAAAATTTACAGGTTTATCTACTGAAGAACTAGAAAAACTTCAATAATCTAGTTCTTTTTATTTTATTAATAAATTGCCAATTATTACCAAAACAAATGTTTGATATTAAATAAAAAATGTTGTATACTATTAATGGTGATTAAGATGGATCTAAAAGAAAAATTGATAATTCTATCCGATAGTGCTAAATATGATGCTTCTTGTTCTTCTTCTGGAAGTTCTAGAAAAAATGCTAATGGAGTTGGTAATGCTGCTTATTCAGGTATATGTCATTCTTTTGCAAATGATGGAAGATGTATTTCTCTTTTAAAAATACTTATGACTAATAGTTGTATATTTGATTGTAAATATTGTATTAATAGAAGAAGTAATAATGTAAAAAGAGCTATATTTACACCAGAAGAAATATGTACAATAACGATAAATTTTTATAAAAGGAATTATATTGAAGGGTTATTTTTATCATCTGGTATTATTAAAAGTCCAGATTATACAATGGAAAAAATAATTGAAACAGTATATTTATTACGTAATAAATATCATTTTAATGGATATATTCATGCTAAAGCAATTCCTGGAGCAAGTGAATACTTACTTAAAAAATTAGGTAAATTGGTTGATAGATTAAGTGCTAATATTGAGCTTCCATCAGATAATTCATTAAAGCTTTTAGCTCCTCAAAAGAGTGTTAATAAAATTGATAAAATAATGACTACTGTAAAAGAAAATAAAAGTAGATTCTTTGTCCCTGCTGGTCAAAGTACTCAAATGATAATTGGTGCTAGTTCTGAAACGGACTTAGATATTTTAAATAAAAGTGAACATTTATATAATAAGTATGAACTTAAAAGAGTATTTTATTCGGCTTATATACCAGTTAATTCTGATAAATTATTACCTACTATTAAAATGCCACCTTTAGTAAGAGAAAATAGATTATATCAAGCAGATTGGTTACTTAGATTTTATGGCTATAAAGTAGATAATTTATTAGATAAAAATAATCCTAATTTTAATATTTTATTAGATCCTAAAGCTGATTGGGCACTTCGACATTTAGATGAATATCCTAAAGAGATAAATAAAGCAAGTTACTATGATTTATTAAAGATACCAGGTATTGGACCAAAATCTGCCCAAAAGATAATAAATGCTCGTAAAGTATTTAAAATAGAATTTAGTGATTTAAAGAAAATGAATGTATCAATTAAACGAGCTATGTATTTTATAACTTGTAATGGAAAATATTATTTTAATAATGCAATAAGTAAAGGGTTTATTGAAAGTAATTTAATCTTAGATAGTAAGGAGAAAATTGAATCAATTGGGACTCAATTAACTTTATTTAATGAGTAATGTATATTTATATAATAATTCTTTTGAATCATTAATGCATTTAATTAGTAAAATTATTTTATTAAAAAATAATCCTGATAATATAAAGAATAGAGTAAACTATGAACCTAATTTACTAGATAATATTATTGATTTAGAGTTAAAAGATACTAAAGAATTAAAGTTATTTTTAAATAGTTTTTCTTTAGATATTCTTCATACAGTATATTATGTTTATTTATCTGAAAATGATAATAAAGAACTTATAATATATTATTTTTTAAAGAATGCATTAAAGTATCATAATGAAATATACTTGCATCGTAATTTAAAGTGTGTAAATATGGCAATTAATATTTCTAATTATGTTGGTAGAGAGGCTCATAAGTTAAAAGGTTTTTTAAGGTTTAAATTACTAAAAAATAATTTCTATTATGCTGAAATAAGTCCTACCAATAATGTTATAGAAATCTTATCAAATCATTTTAAAAAAAGATTGAAAAATGAATATTGGTTAATTAAAGATGTAAATAGAAATATTTATGCACTTTATGATAAAAAGAATGTTTATTATTTAACAGATAAAGAAATAGTTAGTTTGAATTTGGAATTAGATAATAAAGAAGAAAAGTTTGAAGATTTATGGAAAAGTTTTTTTGAGACTGTTGCTATTAAAGAAAGACAAAACTTTAAGGCTCAAAGAAATTTTATGCCAAAGAAATATTGGAATTATATTTTGGAAATGGAGAATAGGATATGAAAGAAGTTATTTATGGGGAAGATTTACAAAACACTATAATTGAAGCATCAAATTTGATTTGTAATGCAGTATCATCTACTTTAGGCCCATTTGGTAATAATGTTATTGTTAATAGAGATGATTTATCACCATTTATTACTAATGATGGAGTAACTATTGCAGAAGTTATCAATAGTAATAATCCTAAAATTAATACTATTTTAGAATTAATAAAGGAAGCATCATTAAAAACTAATGAAATAGTTGGTGATGGTACAACTACAACATTAGTGCTTTTAAATGTTATTTTAAATGAAGGCTTTAAAGAGATTAAAAATGGAAAATCTGGAATTAAAATAAAACAAGAATTAGATGATAGTACTAAAGAAGTAATTGATATGTTAAATGATTTAAGTATAAAACCTACTAAAGAAGATTTAGTAAATGTTGCTAGTATATCTGCAGGAAGTATGGAATTAGGTAAAATTATTACAGAAGTCTTCTTAAAAATGAAAAGCAGTAATAGTATTAAAATTGTAGAAAGTGTTAATGAACAAACTTATTATGAAATAAAAAAAGGATATATCTTAGATGATTTAAATATTCCTAGTATTTATTTTAAAGATAAAAAAGAAATAAATTTAAAAGATGCTTATGTTGTTTTATTAAATGGATATTTGAGTGGTTTGGAACAAATTAGTGAAATTATTAATGAAGGAATAACTCATAATAAAAGTATTGTTATTATAGTAAATGATTATGAGGAATCACTAATGGAGGAGGTTATTTTATATAATTTACAAGCAAATAAAAATATTTATTTATTTAAAATACCTGATTATGGAATAAGAAAAATAAAAATTATGGAAGATTTAAGTATGTTATGTGATAGTAGTATTATTGATTTAAATTATGAAAATGTTATTATTTCTAATTTAAAAAAAGTAAATAATGTTATTATTAAATCTAATGAACTTATAATAATAAATAGTAATAATAAAGTTAATAATTATTTAAAACTATTAAAGAGTGAACTTAAAAATACTTATGATACTTATGAAAGAGATATTTTAATTGATAGGATTAATAAATTAGATAAAGGATTAGCAACTATTTATATAGGTGGAACTACAAAGACGGAAATTAAAGAAAAGGTAATGCGTGCTGTTGATGCGGTAAATGCATTAGGAATTGCTTCACTTGGAATTGTAATAGGAGAAGGAATAACATATTTAAAATTAAGTAAGAATATATCAAATACTATTTTAAAAAAGGCTTTTGAAAAGCCTTTTGAGAGGATAATGCAAAATGCTGGAGAAAATTCTGATGATATTAAGAATATAATAGTAAGCTCTAATTATGAAAAAATTTATAATTTAGAAACAAAGGAATATGATGATATAAATAGTGCTAGAATAATTGATCCAGTTTTAGTATTAATTGAAGCTATAAAGAATAGTACATCTATTGCAGGTATGCTTTTAACAACAAACTATTTAGTTATTAATGAAAGTTTTAATAAAGATAATAACATTTTATAATAAATAGATTTTAAAATGTTATTGCAATCAAAAAACAAATATTATATCATTGTATTGTAAATATATGAAGATAATGCCTCTTTGTGTAAATTGACAAAATATGTTTACACGGGGGTATTTTTAATACTTATAAATTATCTTTTAGGAAAGAGGATGCAAATGGAAAGTAAACAAAAAGGAATATTAATAGTAAGTTTAATTGCTTTAGTACTTATGGCTATTGGAATAACATATGCCTATTTTAGTGCTAATATTACCGGAAAAGAGACTGCAAGTACGATAGTAGTAACCGGAGGAATATTACAAATAGAGTATTCAGAAAACTCTAATGTAATACTTGTAGAAAATATTTATCCAAGAGATGATGCCTGGGTTACTAAAACAATAACAGTAAAAGGAACAAATACTACTGATTTAAAGATGAATTATAAGCTAGGATTAGATATAACAGAAAATGGTTTTACAGAAGGAGCATTAACATATAGTTTAACAAATAATAATCCAGTAAGTGGAACGCCAATAGAAAATAAAAATGATGTAGGAATACCTACTGGGACAAATACTATATATTTTGGAAATGGACAATTTGTAAATGGAAGAAATGTAGAACATATATATATATATATTAAAGATATATTTAAAAGATAGTGGAATAAATCAAAATGCAAATCAAAATAAAAGATTTAATGGAAAAGTAATAATAGAAGAAGCCGGAACAGGGGATGTAATAGCAGCACCAGAGCATTGGAATGATGCACCAGCAGGATCACTTTTAGCAGGAATAAAAGCAAATAATAGTGTACCTAGTGCAAATACATGTTCAATTCCTGGTAAAGAAGCGAGTTGTGATGTGTTACCTGAAGCTATGGAAATACCTGCATCACAATGTGAATCTTTTGGTAGTATTACATATTCAGATACATATAAAGGCTTAGAAACATCCACAACAAGTACAACATATGCTGAAGGATATAATTTGTTAATAGGAAAATATGTATCAGTAATGGATGGTCAATCTAAATTTTATGTAGTTGAGGCAACATCAGAAAGTGCAAAAATAATTGATGCTACATATGGACCAGTTAATCCATCTGGTGAAATAGAAGCAATATTAGCGAGTACCGAAGATGATTATGGAACAAGCTATTATTATAGAGGAGCAGTAGAAAATAATTATTTAGTATTTGCCGGAATGTGCTGGCGAATAGTAAGAGTAGATGGGTTAGGCAATACCAAATTAACACTTTACAACTATAATCCAACAGGTGCAAGTAATCCATGTGCAGCAAATTTAGATGGTGATTCCATGGCTTTTGCAAGACTAATGGCAGGGGATACGAATAGTTATACAAGTGTCTTTAATGTTAATGGTAAACAAAATGCTTATATAGGTTATATGTATGGAACACCTGGAAGCTCAACTTATGATTCTGAGCATGCCAATACCACCGATAGTACTATCCTAAGCAATTTAAAAGGATGGTATGACAGAGTATTTACAAGTGCTCAAAAAGAAATGCTAGCCGATGTAATATGGTGTAATGATAAAAGAGTAGTAAGTGATACAAGCTATGATCCATTAAATACTATAACTAATGTATTAGGGACTGGAATAGGAAGAGATAAAACATATTATCAAGCAAGTCAAAGATTAATAACATATAATTCAATAACAGGTAAATATGATACAAGTGAAGCGTCACCAAGTCTAAAATGTGGAGAAAGTAAAGAAGATAATAAAATAAGTAAATTTACAGCCAGTACAAGTACAGATGGAGGATATGGAAATGGAGCACTTAATGGATATAAAATAGGATTACTAACAGCTGATGAATTAGCTTTTGCTGGATCGACAACAAATACAAATTTACCAAATTATCCTTATTATTTAATCAAGAATACTAATCATTGGTATTGGACAATGTCTCCAAATAATTTCGTGGTGAATGGTGAGCTCGCTTACATTTGGGGCGTGTCTGGAATGGGTTTCTTGACATACGACGCCGTGATTAGTGATGGCCTTTGTCTGCGTCCATCAGTTTCTCTTAAATCGACTGCTAGTATAAGTAGTGGAACAGGGACTCAAGAAAATCCATTTATTGTTTCCTGATTGACGGACACTTTTCTTGAAACATAGATAAATAGAGAAAAAGAACATGTAAATTTCCGCCCCAATAATATAAAAAATGATATATTTATATAAGGTATATCATTTTATTTTTGAAAAAAATTAAAAAATATAAATATTGAATATAAATGTTAAAAAAGAAAGTCATAAAAATGTCATGCAAAAAAGTGTTAAATATAAATTTAATATAGATAGAGTATAAAATTGAAATATAATCAAAGATACAACTGCATATTACATTTAATCTTATAGTTAAGAAAAGAATTAAAGCATCTTCTAAAGATAGTTAAACCTAAATAAATAATGAAATAATCCTTATTTTCTTTTTATTTTTAGTTTTAGTAAAAAGTCATAACTTAGCTTACTTATTATTTTATATAATTATAAATAAAGGCAGGTAATCCTTTTTCCTTTTATTTCAATAAAGCCTTCTTCTTTCATATATTTAAGTTCTCTAGTCATAGCAGATCTATCAACTCCTAGGTAATTTGCAAGTTCAGAAAAAGAAAAGGGAAGATAGACGTATTTACTACCTTTAGTAATATTTACATTAAAATATTCAAGTAATCTATTACGAATTGTTTTGTTAGTTAAAATACTAATTCGGTCATTTTTTTCTTTCATTTTATCATTTAAAATTGTAAATAGATTTTGCATAAAAATGTTAAAATATTTTTTATTTATATTTTCTTCATAAAATAATCTTTTATAATCAATTATAATAACTGAAGTTTTTTCTTTAGTTATTATTTGAATTTCATTATTGTAAAGAGCTGAGATAGATGTTCCAAATATATCATCTTTAGCTAGATTTTCAATGAAAGTTTTATCACCATTATAGTTAATCTTTATAATATCTGCATTTCCTTCGTCAATTATCCCAATTATATTGTCATTTTTAATAGTTGGAATAATATTTAAGTTGACATCAAATGTGTAAATGTGTACTTTTAAAAGTGTAAATAATTTGTATCTTTCTTTTTCGGAAATTCCCTTAAATAGGCTAGTCATTTTTTATCACCAAAAATATTTTATCAAAAATATCAAATTGTTGCAAATGCAACAATTTATATAAAAATAGTTATGCTATACTTGGAGAGTAATGAAGGAGTAGGAGAAGGTTATGAAAATAATAAAAAGAGATGGCCATATTGTTGATTATATGCCAGAAAAAATTGAAAACGCTATAAAAAAGGCAAATTTAGAAGTTGAAGAAGAAGATAGAGTTAGTGATACTCAAATAAAAAATATTATTAAATATATTGAAAATTTAAAAAAGAAAAGAATGTTAGTAGAAGATATTCAAGATACTATTGAAATGAGATTAATGGCTCTTGGTAAATTTGAACTAGCTAAAAAATATATTACATATCGTTATACTAGAGAATTAGTTAGACGTAGTAATACAACTGATTTAACTATTAAAGAACTTATTGATGGTGAATCAGAATATTGGAATACTGAAAATTCAAATAAGAATGCTAAAATTGTAACTGTTCAAAGAGATTATCTTGCAGGTATTACATCAACAGATATTACTAGAAGATTTTTACTTCCTGAAGATATTGTAAAAGCTCATGATGAAGGAATTATTCATTTCCATGATGCTGATTATTTTGCACAAAATGCATTACATAATTGTGATTTAATTAATTTAGAAGATATGCTTCAAAATGGTACTAATATCAATGGCGTAATGATTGAAAAACCACATAAATTTTTAACTGCAGTAACTATTGCAACACAGCTAATTACTGCTGTATCTTCAAGTCAATATGGTGGATGTACAATTACTCTTACTCATTTAGCACCATTTGTAAGAGATAGTTATAAAAGATATTTAGATAAATATAAAAAACATAAATTTTCTAAAGAAGAATGTGAAAAATTAGCTAAAGAAGATTTAGCTAAAGAAATAACAGATGGTGTTCAAACTTTTCAATATCAAATTAATTCAATGACAACTACTAATGGTCAAGCACCTTTCTTATCAGTTTGCATGTATTTAGGTGAAACTGAAGAATATAAAGAAGAACTTGCTATGATTATTGAAGAAGTTTTAAAACAAAGAACTTTAGGAATGAAAAATGAGAAAGGAGTATATATTACTCCAGCATTTCCAAAACTTTTATATGTTTTAGAAGAAGATAATATTCATGAAGATTCAAAATATTGGTATTTAACTGAACTTGCAGCAAAATGTACTGCTAAGAGAATGGTACCAGATTATATTTCTGAAAAAGTAATGCTTGAACTTAAGAAAAATGAAAAAGGTGAAGGAGATTGTTATCCATGTATGGGATGTCGTTCTTTCCTAACTCCTGATAGATCAATTAGTTTAGGCAATATTGCTAAAGCTAAAAATTATGTTCCTGGTAAAGGAAAATATTATGGAAGATTTAATCAAGGTGTTGTTACTTTAAACTTACCAGATGTAGCATTATCATCTTCTAAAGATATGGATGATTTCTGGAAGATTTTAGATGAAAGATTAGAATTATGTCATCGTGCACTTCAAATAAGACATAAAAGATTATCAAATGTAACAAGTGATATTGCGCCAATTTTATGGCAACATGGTGCTCTTGCTCGTTTAGAAAAAGGAGAATCAATTCATGACTTATTACATCATGGTTATTCAACTATTTCACTTGGTTATGCAGGATTATATGAATGTGTTAAGTATATGACTGGACACTCTCATACTGATAATGGAGAAGGTAAAGAATTTGCATTAGCAGTAATGCAAAGATTAAATGATGCTTGTAAGAAATGGAAAGCAGAAGAAGATATTGATTATTCAGTTTATGGTACTCCAATTGAAAGTACAACTTATAAATTTGCTAAAGCTTTAAGAGAAAGATTTGGAGTTATAAAAGGTATTACTGATAGAGATTATATTACTAATTCATATCATGTACCTGTATTTGAAGAAATTGATGCATTTACTAAATTAAAATTAGAAAGTGAATTCCAAAAATTATCTCCAGGAGGTGCAATTAGTTATATTGAAACTCCTAATTTACAAAATAATATTCCAGCTGTAATTGATGTTATTAAGTTTATATATGACAATATTATGTATGCTGAATTAAATACAAAATCAGATTATTGCCAAGAATGTGGATATGATGGAGAAATTCTTTTAGATGATAATCTTGAATGGTATTGTCCAAATTGTGGAAATAGAGACCATGATAAATTAAATGTAGCAAGAAGAACTTGTGGATATATTGGCTCTAATTTCTGGAATAAGGGGAGAACTCAATAAATAAAAGAAAGAGTATTACATATTGATAATAAAGAAGACTAGTTTATGAGATACAATTTAATTAGAAAAATGGATATTGCTAATGGACCAGGGGTAAGAGTATCTGTATTTATGCAAGGATGCTCTTTCCATTGCAAAAATTGTTTTAATCAAAGTACATGGGATTTTGATGGTGGCCATGAATTTACTGATGAAGTTATTGAACATGTTTTAAAGCTTTGTGAAGCTGATTATGTTGCAGGACTTTCAATTTTAGGTGGCGAACCTATGCATCCTAGAAATATTGAAGGAACAACTAAATTAGCTAAAGCATTTAAAGAAAAATTTCCTAATAAAAATCTTTGGGTTTGGTCTGGATTTCTATTTGATAGAGATTTAAAGACATTTGAAGTATTAAAATATGTAGATGTTTTAGTAGATGGGCAATATGTAGATGAACTTCATGACTTTAGATTAAAATGGCGAGGTTCATCAAATCAAAGAGTAATAGATGTTCAAAAATCTTTAAAGAAAAAATCTGTCGTATTATATGAAAAATAATAAAATGTTAGTAATTCCTTTATTTTATGGGCATTGCTAGCATTTTTTCTTTTGGCCATTATAATAATTTGGTAAAAATAAAAAATTATTATATATAAACTAAGATTAGAAAAGTTTAATAAATTATATAAGTGGAATATTATAATCTTTATTTTAATTAATAATCATTTGATTACAAAAATGTATTAAATATCTTTTCAATAATTTTTATTTATGGTAAAATTAATTATGTATAGAATTGGAAGGAGATTTATTCTTATGAAAGCAATTGGGAAGGTATTATTTGATATTATTGCAGGAGTTTGGCTTGTTTGTGCAATATTTGTGACAATATGTTTACTTTCATATAATGAATTTAAAGTTACAACTTTTGGCAAAACTTCTTTATTAATAATTGATAGTGATGAACTAGAACCAAATTTTTTAGAGGGAGATTTGCTTATTATTAAAAAGAATAGTAATAATAAGATAAATGTAGGAGATAACGTATTTTACTACAATAGTGCAATGAATAGTAATGTATTAGTTTATAATGGTAATGTTCAAAGTAAAGAAGCTGTTAGTAAAGATGAAACTACTTTTACAATTAATAATCAAAGTGTTTCAAGTGAATATATTATTGGTAAAGCAGATGGTTCTAAGGTTATGCATAAAGCAGGTACTATTTTAGGAGTGTTTACTTCTAAATGGGGATTTATGTTTTTAGTTATTTTCCCATCTTTATTTGCAATTATTTATGAAATAATGATGGTTGTAGATGCGTCTCGTAAATTAAAAAATAATGAACCAGTAGAAGAGTGATCTGATGAAAAAAAGATTACTCTTATTTGCTATATTAGCTCTTACTATTACATTATCAATGATTGGAAATACATTAGCTTTATTTGAGACTAATGGTGGAGCAGATGCAAATTTTGAGGTAGGCAAGTGGAAAATTAAGATTAATGATTCAGATATTT
The DNA here is from genome assembly GCA_902783555.1 of uncultured Erysipelotrichaceae bacterium. Classification (GTDB taxonomy): domain Bacteria; phylum Bacillota_I; class Bacilli_A; order RF39; family UBA660; genus CAG-533. The sequence continues at coordinate 14,154 of CACZRB010000023.1, read as the reverse complement.
CACTAGCTCAAACGATTACTTTAAATGATTTTATTTATAGTGAAACTACTCATACAGATGATGGGTATTTTGCTCCAGGCAGGAGTGCTTCATTTGATATAGTTATTGATACATCAGAAAGTGATGTTTCTGTGGCGTATAATTTAGATATAGATGATAGCATACTAGAGGAGCATCCTAATATAGCATTTAATATTTTAAATATTAATACTAATGAAGAGTTAACAACTAATAATTATAGTGGGGTTTCATATTTAAGTGATACTAATAGAATTGTTACTTTAAGGCTGTCACTGAATTGGACAGATAATGAAGATTATGATGAAAATGATACTGCTTTAATTGGAGAAGAATTATCTTTCAATATTACAGCTCATTTTGAACAATATATAGAAGAATAAAAAGGAATGAGGTGTTAGTGTGAGCCACCTTAAAAAGATTTTTAAATTGATAACTAATATTTTTATAGGTTTACTTTTAGTATTATTATTGTTAGTTATTTATGGCAAATTGGTTAGTACATTTGGTAAAAATGTTTATCCTAATTATTTTGGTTATACTTTTTTTGAAGTAGCTAGTGGCTCTATGGAACCAGCACTTCATGTCGATGATATTATTATAGTTAATATAGGACAAGATGAGATAGTTAAAGATGATATTATTGCTTATCAAGGCGATAAAGATGTTATTACACATAGAGTATTATTTATTGACGGTGATACTTTAACTGTTAAAGGTGATGCTAATAATACAATAGATAAACCAATTAAAAGAGAACAAATAATTGGTAAGGTTGTAAAAGTATATCCAAAACTTGGAGTTTGGAAAAAAGTATTGACTGATCCTAAAATTTTAATTGCAATATTTGTTACTCTAATACTTTTTGATTTTGCTTTATCTTATAATAGTAATGATAAAAAAGATACAGAAATTAAAGAAAAGAAAAAACTAAAGGGTATTTTAAAAAGTAAAGAAAAGGTTAAAAAAACTCTTAAAGAAGAAGCGACTATTAAGAAAATTGAAATTCCTCATGAAGAAGAAACTAAAAAAGAAGAAATAAAAGAAGATAATGATAATGAAAAACTTCTTGAACTTACTAGAAAAATTAATATTGATGAGATTAATAAGCTTTTAGAAGGAACTAGTTTAAAACTAAATGAAAATGAAGTAGCTAATATTAAAAAAGAAGCTGAAAAGGTTAATAAAGAATCAAATGAACCTCAATTAAGTGAGAAAGAAAAAGAAGCAATTGATTATACAATTAGATTGGATTTAAGTGAGATTCAAAAGAAAATAAATGAAAAACTAAAATAAGGAGTTATAATTATGAGAAAGGTAAAGAAGATATTTTCTAATATTGATTTTAAAGATTTTAAGAAATATTTATTTTTATCTATTCTTGTAATTGTAACTCTTGCTGTTTTAGGTAGTGTTAAACTTACTCAAGCTAGATATGAAAATGAAACTATGGTTAGAGTTAAGCCAACACTTGCATTTTTTATTGTAGATGTTCAAAGTCAAAGTGGACAAATTAAAATAGATGGTATGGTTCCTAGAAGTGAACCATATTTATATAGTTTTACAGTATCTAATTTTAAGAATTCATTACATGCAAATGTAGATTTAGTTTATACAATTGAGATTATAACAACAACTAATATGCCTTTAAATTTTAGAATTTTTAAAGGTAATATGCAAAGTAATGAAGTTGATGTAGATACAATAACAACTAATGATGATGGGGTATATTTTAGACATTTAGTTATTAATGATATTACAACAATGTCTTATCGAAATAATATTACAGAGACATATACTTTATGGGTAGAATTTCCTGAAACTTATAAAGTAAATGCGGATGATTATGCTGGTATTATTGATTTAGTTGATATTAAGATTAATGCTGAACAGGTTGTGTAAATATGAAGAAAAGTTTGAAGTATATTTTAGTATTAATTTTGGCGTTAGGTTTAAGTTTAAGTGTAAGAACTTTTGCTAAGTATATTGTAGAAGAGTTTCATAGCTATTATTTAAATGCTAAGCACTTTTATTTTACAAGTAATAGATTAAAGAAGGATAATCCTACTTATTTGATTAATAATTGGTCAGGAGTTGGATCATTTCAAATATCATTTGATATATTATCTGAGAAAAATAGATATGTTTATACAAATTATGATATACCTTATACTATTAGTTTTGCTTGTCCTCAAGATGTAGAATGTTCAGTTGATAAACCTACAGGAACTGTTATGAATGCTACTACTGGTCATAAGGATACAGTTACGCTTTCAGTAAATCCAACTAGAAGTTATAGTGAAAATGAAAAATTATCTATTCATATTGAATCTACTAGTGTAAGTCCTTATCAGGAAACTATTGGGGCAACATTTGAATATGTTGTTGGTAAGCAAGGGGTTACTTACGAAATAGATGATGAACCAGGTAGGGTATATATGATATTTAAAATTACAAATGCAATAAACTTTTGTACAGTAAAAACTGCTTTTGGGAATTATGCGGTAGGAGATTCAATAGATGTTAATACTTATAGATCTTTAAATGGAACTGATAGAGCTAATTGTATTGGTAAAAATGTAGTACTTACATTTAATCCAAATGTTGTTATTTTAGATACTACTGATAATATTATAAAAAAAGCTACTTATCATCAAAGAGATATTAATGGAACGCAATTTGTTGATCAGTTAAACTTTCAAATTGAACCAGTTAGTACGACAGCAATTAAATTTTATAAAGCAAATAAGAATTTAAATTATACATATCCAATAGTTACTGCAGAAAGTATTATTGGGGTATCAATTACAGATTAAAATGGGGTGATATTATGAATTATAATATTATAGATAATTATATTAATTTTATAAAAAGAAGTTATTTAGATTTCTTTAAAATATTATTTAAAGATGAATATAAAAAGGAAGTAACTTTAAAGTTTATAGATCGTTATATTGATGTTAGATATTATAATGAAACAAATTATGCTAATGTTAAAGATTTTATGGAAAGACTTAATAAAGAATTAGTTGATTTAGTTAACGATTTAGCTAAAGATGAAGATTTAGATTATATTAAGAATATAGTTGCTTGCTTTGGATATTTAGTATATTTTGATGATATTTTTTTAACTAGTGAAGAAGGAGAAGTTATGGATTCCATTATTAATGATGGAATAGTAATCTTACCAACTACTAAGAGATTAAAAGCTGATTTAAGAAGTTGGTATTCTAAGTTTAGTAAAGGAAAAAATGTATTTGATAGTACAGTTAATACAAGAGATTTTAATTTAATTGAAAGAAAAATATATCGTAAACTTTATGAACTTATTTTAGAACATAATGTTAGTATATCTAATCTTTATAGTGAATATGCAATTGATAAAGCTTATAATACTGGTACTGTTAATGAAGATAAGTTATTTATTAATTATATTTTAGCTTCTAATTTAGTTTTAAATAATGCGATTAATTTAGAGTTTTCTAGACATTATTTACTTAATTTAAGTACTAGCTTATATAGTAAAGAAAAAAAGATTATGCGATTATTTAATTCAATAAATAATCCCTTGGCTAAGAAGTTTTTAACTATTAGAATTACTTATAGTGATTATAAGAATAATCAAAAATTTATTAATAAGTTAATTAATGAAGGCTATTCTTTTGGAATTGAACTTGATAGTAAGTATAATGGAAATATTACAGAATTATTCTTGTTTCCATATATTTTAGTCTATGAAGATTGCGAAGAATATGATATGCTTATGAATGATAAAGATAAGTTAAGGGCTAAGATAATTAAGCTGTAGGAGGCGCTTTTATGCATACATTTCTAAGATTTTTGTATGAATTTTTATCACAATTTTTTTTGGGTCTTAAGTTAATGGTTTTAGGCATTTTTAATGGATTTAAAGCAATTTTTAATATACCTGAATATGTTAGGATTGTTACTGATTATAAGAATGATTTTACGTTGCCTGAATGGTTTTTAGTAGCTCTTGCTATTTTAATTACACTTGCGCTTTTATCATTAATAGTGTTTGCTGTTTATTTTTTAATTAGAAAGTATATTAGAATTAGAAAAAGTTTAGTTGAACAAGAATCTTTACTTGAAGAGGTAAGTCAGTTAAATGGAGAAGTTGCTAAGTTAGTTAAGGAAAAAGAGGTTATTCTTGCAATGCAAGTATCTAAATTAGGTATTAAACCAGAAGAAGCTGGTCTTGAAGAAGCTACTATAGATGATACAGTAGATCCTAATACGGAAATTAGATTTCCAAAACTTATTGATGTTGATGAGAAGTTTAAAGATTATAAAGTTGCTAATTATGGAAATTCATTTGAACTTCCAGAGTTTGTAGAATTATTTAGAAACTTTGCTGCTAGTCAATTAAGACTTTATTATACTACAGATATGATTAGGTTATTTATATCTGCTTTAGCATCTACAAAACTTGTTATTTTACAAGGTATTTCTGGTACAGGTAAAACATCACTTGCTTATGCTTGGGGTAAGTTTTTAAAACATGATTCATGTATTGCATCAGTTCAACCATCATGGAGAGATAGAACAGAGTTATTTGGATATTTTAATGAATTTACCAAAAGATTTAATGAAACCGAAGTTTTAAAAGAAATGTATGTTGCTGGTTATACTGATGATATTTATACAGTTATTTTAGATGAAATGAATATTTCTCGTGTTGAGTATTACTTTGCTGAGATGCTATCTATTTTAGAAATGCCAGATAAAAATGAATGGATAGTAGAAATTGTTCCTAGTGCGTGGAAAAATGACCCAGTTCATTTGCATGAAGGTAAACTTAAGATACCTGCAAATATGTGGTATATAGGTACGATCAATAACGATGACTCTACATTTATGGTAACAGATAAGGTATATGACCGTGCTATGCCAATTGATATAAATGATAAAGGTCAGGTTTTTGAACCTATTGATACACCTGCTCAAGATATTAATTATTCATATTTAGATAAGAAATTCCAAGAAGCAATTCAAAATAATCCTATTAAGGAAGAAAATCTTAAGAAGATTGAAGATATGGATGATTATGTTATTAAACACTTTAGAATTGCATTTGGTAACAGAATTGTTGCTCATATGAAAAAATTTGTTCCAGTATTTGTAGCTTGTGGCGGCGATGAAATTAGAGGTATAGATTATTTTATAGCTCGTAAGATTTTAAGAAAATTTGAACAATTAAATATAGCATATATTAGAGATGAAATAGATGATTTTGTAAAATTTTTAAATGATACATTTGGAGAAAATAAAATGGCTGAATGTATTGAATATCTATTAAGACTTAAGAAAATGGCATAGGTGAATTATGGAAAAGTTAAAAGTAATAGGTTTATTAGATAATTCAAGTGAAAGAGAACAAAATACATTCTTTAATAATACAAGAAGTAGTTTAACAGTAAGTACTGATATGAAAAAGGTTGAAACTGATTTTGAATGGTTGGACCTTATGGAAGATACTATTAAGTATTTAGATAATATTTTAAGAAATCCCAATAGATTTATTATTAATGAAGAGGAAATAGTTAAAATAGAACTAGCAAGAAAAACGACTGTTGAAAGTATTAGACATTTATCTAAACATACTAATTTTATTCAAAAGATAGAAGATAATGGAGATGTTAAGCCTTCTAAAATATTAAATATTTTAAAAGATGAAAGTTATGATACATATGAAAATAGATTAATATATACATTAATTGATAATATGCGTAACTTTGTAGAAATAAAAAAGAAGAGTTTAATAACTGCTTCTAGTTTAAAAGATATTAAGAAAGCTAAGTTTACAGCTAAAAGTAATGTTGGTAGAGAACAAGTTTTTATGGAACTTAACTATACTTCTAGTTTAATTGATAAAAAGGAAGAACAAGGTGAAATTCCTGTTGAAGAACGTATTAAAAAATTAGATGATGATATTACTATGTTATGTAATACAGAAGTATTTAAAATGCTTAAAAAATTACATGTAGCAAGGGTAATACCACCAATTAAAAAGACTAATGTAATTCTAAAAAATACTAACTTTCAATATGCAATGAAGCTTTGGAATTATTTACAAAGTCATGTTGCTAATGATAGTAAAGTAGTTAAGAATTATAAAAAGTATGAAGACAATGGTATTTTAAAAGAATATTTAAATAATACGTTCTTATTAGATTTTCTTGCTATGAATACTTTGAATACTACCACTAGCAAAGAGAAGAAAATTGAAGTGGTAAATGAGCTTACTGATAATTTAATTCAAAGAATTGTAGAATTAAATGCGGATTTGCCTCTTACAGAATTAAAAGATCAAATAGGGGATAAGATAGCTTTAATTAAGTATCGTAAGGAAGCGAGTTTATCAGAAATTCAAAATGTTTTTAGTGAACATATTAAATCTTATTTAGAAAAAATTGAAAACATGAGTTTATAGAGGTGGTTTTTATGAAAATTTTACTTAAAATAATAAAAGGTATTATTACGGCATTTTTAGTGATTGTATTACTTTTGGTACTATTTCAAAAAATAACTCATAATAAGTTAGCTTTAGGAAATATATATATATTTGAGGTTGCATCTGAATCAATGCTTCCAGATTATAAAGTTGGAGATATTTTAGTAGTTAAAAAGGAAGAAGCAAATAATTTAAAAGTGGGAGATGATGTAACCTACTTAGGTAAAGAAAGTAATCTTAATGGTTTAATAATAACCCATAGAATTATTAATATTAGAGAAGATAATGGTAAATTAATATTTACTACTAAAGGAACTGCTAATTTGGTGGAAGATCCTGAAATAACGATTAATGATATATATGGTAAAGTTGTTTATCATACAATTTTGTTTAGTTTTGTTGGTCGTTTAATGACTAATGTAGTAGTTTATTATTTATTATTTATTGCTGTTGGGGTTGGTTTTTCTTATGAAGGAATTACATCATTCTTTATTAAAGATGAGGAAGATGATAATGAAGAAGCAAAAGAGTAAAGCAGTACTTAGACCATCAAGACTTATATTTTTAATAGTACTCATTGCTTCTAATACTTTTGCTTGGTTTATATATGCAACTAAGATAGATACCAATATTAGTGTTCATGTTAAATCTTGGAATGTTGTTTTTGAAGCAGGAGAGAATACTGTTACAGATATTGTAAATTTAGATGTTGATGATATCTATCCAGGGATGGATAATTATGATTATAGTATTACAGCTTATAATCGTAGTGAATTATCAGCAACATTTTCTTATATTATATTAGAAGCTAGAATACTAGATAAAAGATATGTAACAACTGAGGGAAGAGCAGAATATCATGAAGAAGTGTTATCTGAAGATTTAACAAGTGAAGCATTAAAAAGCAAGCTTGCTAGTGATTATCCATTTAAAATATCCCTTGCAATATCTGGTAGTACAATTGCAAAGGATAATGGGACTCAAAATTTTTCCATTGGAGTTGTTTGGCCATATGAAAGTAATCAAGATGATGTAGATACATTTTGGGGAACAAGTGCTTATACATATAAGTCAATGAATCCTACAAATTCAAGTATTACAATTAAGATTAAGTTAACAATAACTCAAAATCCTAATTAGAAGCTTTTTGAATAAAGTTAATACTAATGTGAACGTTTGCCGTTCCTTCTACAGACGCAGCTGTATCAGCTGCGTTATTCATTTGCTCAGTTGCAGCATCATCATTCCATTTAATAAAGAATTTATATGTATTAGTAGTTGTTTCTTCACCTAAAAGGTGTGTAGATGTGATTGTTGAATTATTAGTATTATCAATAGTAACCAATGGTCCATCGTTTAAAGTATAACCAGTTATAATAATATCTGGAACAGAATTAGTTGTTCCTGGGGATAAAGTTATTGTTTGATCAAATGATACCCCAACGTTAGAAGAATCGATTGTTAGTTCAAAGTATCCAGTTGAAGTAGGAGCTATAACACCACTTTCAATATGATCGTTGCTATCCCATGTAGGAACAATGGTATTTGAAAAATCACTATTAGCTATTACGTCTTGATTATTTACGGTAAAATTCCATCTAGCTATAGCAAAATGACTATTAGCATCTGCACTAGAAATATATTTAGCATATGTTTCTTGAACCATATTAACAAGTAGAAGTAAGGAGATGCAAGCTAAAAGAATTCTAAATTTACGTTTTTGTAATATCTTTAGCATATAATCTCCTCCTTATTCTATACTTTAATTTTACCTTATTTTTTGTCTTATTTATCATATATATGTAAAATAAATTACCTGTTTACGCATATTTTACATATAAACATATAGTAAAAAGAATGTATAGTAAAAAAGAATGAAAATAGTCGATTTTTAACAATTATTGTTGCTTTTTTTAAAAAAATATTTTATCATATAGGTATATGATAGTAAAGGTGTCATATGCATTATGGTGGTGATTTATGGCCAAGGAGGTAATTGTTACTGCTGATAAGGTGCGAAATCGTAAAAGAGCTGTTAAAACAGTTAGACGTGCTTTATTAATATTGCTTGTCTTCTTAATTATTTTATATATTGTCTTAGAGATAATTTATAATGAAGGAAGATTTACTGTAACATTAGATTCAAATAAAACTTTAGAAAGTGGGCTGGCAATATTTGATAGCCTTAATAATTCTCATGGCAAGCGAAAACTTGAAGCATCGCCAATAAGATTTATGGATAATATATCCTATAAATGGATTCCTGAAAATGTTGACAAGGAGGCAGATGGTTCTCATAACGGTCAAAATTATATAGCATATAGTTTTTATGTAGAGAATCAAGGAAATAGGGTAATTAATTATCATTATGAGGTAATTGTTGATGATGTTATTAAAAATGTTGACAATGCCATTAGAATTAGAATTTATCGTAATGGTGAGGATATTACTTATGCTAAAAGAAATGCACTTGATGGTGCTCCAGAAAAAGATACAATAGCATTTAAGGATATTAAGAATGCTGAAGGAACTATTATCTTGGAACATATTAAAGATTTTAAACCAGATGATTTAGATAGGTATACAGTTTTAATATGGTTAGAGGGTGATGATCCTGATTGTACTGATGCTTTGATAGGTGGAGAAATTAAAATGCATATGGTAATAACCGAAGAACATATTGAACAAGATTAGGAGTGTAAAAATGAAGAGAAAAAAAGAAGAAAAAAGAAGAAAAAAATTAAGAACTTTAATACTACTATTGTTTTTAACAATTATTATGTTTGGAACATCAACTTATGCATGGTTTACAGCTAATAGAACTGTAACTATTCAATCATTAGATGTTCATGTAGAAGCAAGTAATGGATTACAGATTTCTACTGATGCAAATAATTGGAAAAGTGTAATAACAAATGCAGATATTACAACTAATGCATATTCTACTCATACTAATATGGTACCTGCTAATGTTACAGCAGTATCAACTGATGGTGTTGTAGATTCATCTACAGGAAAACTAAAAATGTATAAACCTGTAATTGGTACTGATGCTACAACTGGAGATTATAATATTACTACTAGTTTAGATACAGAAGCTAAAGGATCTACAGGTAATTATATTGCATTTGATATTTTCTTACGTGTAGATAGTAATATGCCTATTTATTTAACATCTGATTCTAAAGTAACAGTTAAAGCTGATACAGAAGATAAAGGACTTAAAAATGCATCACGTGTTGCATTTGTTAAACAAGGCCATGGTGCTTCAACAGACTCTGTTTCGTCACTTATAGCTTTAAATAATGAAATTGCAGAAAAAGCAATTATTTGGGAACCAAATAGTGATACTCATACTCCAATTGTTATTAGTCAAGTAGCACCTGAATATGGTGTAACTATTGGTAATAGTGCTACTACACCAGATACATATACTAATTATACTGGAGTTAATAAAGCAATAACTACGGCAGTAGATTTAAAAGAACTTGTAAATGGAACAAATACTACTGATGCAACTGCAGTTACGCCAAATATTAGAACAACTGCTAATAATACAACATATAATTCAATATTTACATTACAACAAGGTGTAACTAAATTCCGTGTATACATGTGGGTTGAAGGACAAGATATCGATTGCGAAAACAACGCAACTGGATCAGATATTTCTTATACAATTCAATTAAGTACATTAGATGCACCTGTAGCTCCATAATAATAGATTTTAAAGAGATTTTTATCTCTTTTTTTATGTTTTATTTTAGGCAATAATATGATAAAATAAATAGTAGAAAAGTAGGATTAAAAATGCAGTTAAAAGATGTCTTTTTTAAATATAGAATTTACTTTATTATCGCAGCAATTACTGTGATTCTTTTAACATGCTCTTTATTTAAAACTTTTAGTGAATCTTCTAGTAGTTCAGCATGGGATGGTGAAGTTGCTAGAGAATTTCATAGTGGGACTGGTTCGGTTAATAATCCATATGTAATATCAAATGCAGGAGAATTTGCTTATTTTAAAGAAGTTCTTGAAGGTGATGAAGCTAATTTATATGCTGATAAAAACTTTAAAATAACTAATAGTTTGAATTATGGCAAATATGAATTATCTATTAATAATACTATTCCTTTTTCAGGTACATTAGATGGAGAAGGAAACTTAGTTTATAATGCTACAATAGTTAATAATTTGTTTAACTTAGTTGATAAAGCTACTATTAAAAATATTAATTTTGGAAATATTGAATATAGTTTGAATTCAAAAACTGGTGCTTTAATTGCTAATCAAATTATTGATTCTACAATTGATATGGTAATTTTTTCAGGAAAGGTAACAGTGGCAAGCGATTCTTCTTTTGGAGGTTTTGTATATTCAACTTCTAAAAGTAATTATAGTAATATTATTATCAATACTGATGTTAAAAGTGATAGTAAGGAAATATATAATTTTGCTTACTTATTAGATGATGATAATGTTAGTGATGTTTTGATTAAAAATAATGGATATAGTAATACTAAAGATGATACGGAAATAGTTTTTAATAGTTTTGATAGTGTAGCAAATATTAAAAATTTAGATGAATTTACTAATAATGATTATAAAGTAACTACAATTGATGGTACATTACAAATTGAGAATCTAAAGAAAAGTAATAATGATTCTAAGCCTAGTAAGGCTCCTGTTAAGAGTGTTGGATCATCTAGCATTTCTGAACATGCTTCAGGTAAAGATGGTACAACTTTATATATAAATGATATAACAGCTGATTATAATTATTTAAAAGGTTTAAATTTTACAGAAGTTAGAAGTACAAGTATTCCTAGTGGTGTAAGTACTGGCTATTATGATAATGATTATTTAGTTAAAGTAGAATTAATATATGATGCGGCTAGTCTTAATAATACAAACTTAGTTGGGGCTGTTTCTCCAATAAATAATGAGAATACTAATAAAATTGTTTATTATAAATATTATCCTTTAGAAAGAAATACTAATGGTTCACTTGCTACTGATTCTAATGGAGATAATTATATTAGAATTGAATTATTAGATAATCCTTTTAGTAAGAGACCTTATACTACACAAGCTGGTACAACAACTGAGTATGGATTTAATGGTTGGGTATGCAATCAGGAGGCAGATACTACAACAGATTTATGTTCATCTTCTAAATTTATTTTTGATAATGATGATTATACAAGATATTTAGAAATACCTGTTGATGGAGGTAGTGAGATTATTGTTCATTTAAATGTTAACTGGTATGAAGCAGATGTTGTAACTAGTGCATCTGATATTACTGATTTTAATAGTATGTCAATGCAACCAACTAGTTATACAGCTACTGTTCAAGAATCTCATCCTGCTAGTTATTATTGGAAACAAAATTATGCTCAAATGGTTTATGATAGAACAGTTAGTTATAATAATACAATACCAAGATATTCTTGGTATAGAACTAGTGAAACTAGTGGAACTTATATTTATGTTAATAGAAATAATACAAGATGTTATTATGATAATTGTTATGTTTATACTGCTGATAGAACTGCTATTGCTAGTGGATCTAAATATGAAGGCGGAACAGTTTCATTTATACCAAATTTTAATAGAAACAGTAATAATACAGAAGTTACTATTAATACATATAATACGACATATATGAATTTATTGGAGGATCCTGATGGTGAATATACTTTAACAGTTAATGTTCAAAAAGAAAAGTCATATATTCCTGTCGGAAATCAAAGCGCAAATGGCTTCTTTTATAGAGTAACTAATCCTACTACTGCTATGATAAATACTGGTATGTATTATAGTAGTAGTGGAACAGTTTGTACAAGTGCAAATTCTTGTACAACAGCGTATAAATTAATTCAATATGATGATGATACAGTTAAAAGTAATGGTAATTCTATTTCTAATATTGAAGATGATAATCAAAATATTGTTGATGCAAATAGATATTATTATTTAGTTACTAGAGATATGAATATATTTAGATATACTAGTAATAATAGTTTGTCTTTTTCTAATCTTGAAGAAGATAGACCATTTACGGTTACTGGTACTTCTTTAACAGGTACTAGTTCAACTGGAGTGTTAGAGTTTCCTTATACTACTAGTTGGTGGTCTGGACAAAGAACATATTCTGATTTTAAAGTGGCAAATGATTTAGTTATTGAAAATATTAAAATTAATGGATTAGAAGATGAAGCTGAAGATAATTTAAAATTAGGTGATAATAGTAAAACTAGTCAAGTTATATATGCTAATTCAAATAATTTAAAAATAGGTAGAAATGTTGTAAGTACAGATGGAAATAATTATTTAGTTGGTGAAGCTATATTTGGTGGAACTAATGGTAGAAGTCCATCAGGTAAGCAAAGGGTAATTATCGAAAGTGGTTCATTTTATGCTTATCATAGTGGAAGAATGAGTAGCAGTACAATAAATTATACATTTAATGAGACAACTATTTTTGGTAGTGATTATGATAGAGTTTTAGGTAATAATGATAATTTGAAGTTTTTAATTGGCTTAGATGGATATGCTGGAGGAAATAATACAGCTGGTAATGATTCTTTATTTGCTTCTTATAATATTATTAAGAGTGGATCTTTTGGATTTAATGCTAATGGAACACCAAATACTGACAATACTTCGGGATTATATATTGGTGCTAGAGCTAGTACTTACATGAATTCTTTAACAGGAGCTAAAATAGAAGGTGGTCTTGTTAATACTATTGTTGGTGGTTATGGATATAATGGTTCTAATACAACAAATTCAACATTTATTGGAATGAGTGGAGGATCAGTAAGATCTATTTATGGTGGTGCAGGTCATTCAACAACTAAGGGAAATCGTATTATATGTGTTACTGGTGGAGTAGTAAATTATAGTATTTTAGGTGGATCTGATAGTTATGATTCAGGTGATACTGAAGATGGTATTGTTGAAGGTTCAACGCTTGTGTATGTTGGTGGTAATGCCACTATTGGTGGTGGAACTGGTACGCTTTTTGGAGTAGAAGCTGGTTCAGTATTTGGAGCCGGTGGAGGAGATACTACCTCTACACAAAAAGGAACTGTATATAATTCTCATGTAATTATAAATGGTGGAACTATTAGTACTGGTGTATATGGTGGAGGAAACCATGGTTCAACTGGAACTGTATATGATGGTACATCAACTGCTAAAATTGAAGTTTTAGCTGGAAATGTTGGAAATGTTTATGGTGGTAGTAAATCTGCTGGATTTAGTCAATCAAATTATCAAACATCAAGTACTATTGATATTGATATAACAGGAGGCACTATAGCAAATGTTTATGGTGGCTCTAATAATGAAGGTATAATTAATGGTAAGATAGATATTAATGTTACTGGAGGTACAATTACTGGTAATGTCTATGGTGGTGGCCGTGGTGGTATTGAAACTAATCCGGCAAGTAATGGAACAACTACAACTGGTGATGTAATGGTAGTTGTTGGTAATAATAGTGGGGGACCAAATATTAATGGTAATGTATATGGTGGTAGTGCCTTTGGTAGTGTTAATGCTAGTAATAATGGTAATGTAACAGTTACAGTAAATGATGGTGTTATAACTGGTTCAGTTTTTGGTGGAGGAGAGGGAGATTCGACTCATAC
>CACZRB010000022.1 GCA_902783555.1 uncultured Erysipelotrichaceae bacterium | reverse complement strand
TAGAGTTTCCATTATATAAGGCATTTGTACTTGTAGATATTGTATTAACATTAGTTTTAACTAAACCTATATTATCTACAATAGTTTTAGTTCCATATTCAAGTGTTGGCATTTTACTATTTAAATTAGAAATACCTCTTTGTAACTCTTTATATCCATTTACAAATTCAGTACTACCATTACTTAAACTTTTCATACCATTATTATATTCATTCATTTTTGAATTATATAAAGTAATTCCATCTTTTAATTCTGTACTTCCGTCTTCTAATTTTTTAGTTGCTTCACTTACTTTAGATAATGTTCCATATAAACTATCTACATTACTCAAAACATCTAAATCTTCTTTATCTACTAATTTAGGTGTTGCGACCATATAGATTTCTGCTAATTCAAATTTTTCTGTTTCATATGTAATAACAGTTCTATCTAAATTAACTGGTACATCTACACCTAAACTATCTGATAAACCAGGAAGTGATAATGATACTAATACATTATTATTACCTGTAGATATAACTTTACCATTAGTTATATTAATATTTGAGTTTTTATCATTTTTAATAATAGTTGATGTAGTAATTAAAAATGGTGTATATAAATCATTATGTTTTTCTTTATTTTTGTAATCGATAGTTATTTTAATTTTACCAGATTTTCCTAACATATCTTTTACTTTCATTTCTTTACCATCTAGTTCATATTTAATATTAAAACTAATTGGTAATTCTTTATCAGTTTTTCCTTCATAATAAATATCTTTACCATTACTTTCCCATTCAAGTTTATTTCCAAATTGTTTAAATTTTTCATTACCATTTGTATTATATATATCTGTTAGATTAGATACATCACTTATAGTTTTTTCTTTTGAATCATTTATTAAATGTTCTGATACTATTATATTGTTTACTGATCCATCTGATTTTAATTTAGTATATACAGTTTCTTCTTTTGTTAGGGCAAATACTGGTGTTGATATTAAAGATAAAGATAATACTGTCATTAATTTAGTTACTTTTTTCATATTATTTTCCTCCTTTAAAACCAAGTGTGGTTTTAGTTATTATTTTATCAAATATAACAAGTAATGATGGTAATACAGTTATTACTATAATCATACTTATTATAGCTCCTCTAGATATAAGAGTACATAAAGATCCAATCATATCTATTTTAGAAATAATTCCAACACCAATTGTTGCGGCAAAGAAACACATACCACTAACAAATATTGATGTAATTGAGTTATCTAAAGCAATCTTAATTGCTTCATGTTTTTCCGTTTTCTTTTTTCTTTCTTCTATATATTTAGTAGTCATAAGTATAGCATAGTCAATAGTTGCTCCAAGTTGAATTGTACCAATAACTACTGATGCGATAAATGGAAGTTTTGTACCAGTTAAATATGGAATACCCATATTTATAAAGATTGCAAGTTCAATAGTAGTGACTAATATAACTGGAAGTGAGATTGATTTAAATACAAATAACATTAATACAAATATTACTAAAATAGATGTATAGTTAACACTTTTAAAATCTCTATCTGTTACTTTAACTAAATCATTCATTAATGGTCCTTCACCAGCTACTATAGCTTTTTTATCATATTTATCTACTATTTTATCTAATGAAGCTATTTGATTATTAAGTTCTGATGTTGCTAAATCGTATGTAGAACTAATAAGGATTAATTCATATTTATCACTTTCAAAAATATTTTTAAGTTTATCAGGTAATAAAGTATCAGATAAACCTAATTCTTTTAATTTAGAAGGCGCTAATACAAAATCTACACCTTTTAATTGTTCTATTTCATCAACCATTTGATT
Organism: uncultured Erysipelotrichaceae bacterium; assembly: GCA_902783555.1. Classification (GTDB taxonomy): domain Bacteria; phylum Bacillota_I; class Bacilli_A; order RF39; family UBA660; genus CAG-533. The sequence goes on along the minus strand of CACZRB010000022.1, from coordinate 1,036 downwards.
TATGTCATTTTCTTTTGTATCTTTACTTACTAGTATTATTTCAGGTGATACAATATTGTATTTTTCTTTTAGTGCTTTAGTTGCTATCGTATATCCATAATTATCTGGTATTGATTTATCTAGATTATAATATACTTCTGTATGTTTTTCACAGTAATATGCAGGGGCATATAACAAGATAAATACTATGATAATTAATTTACGATGTTTCATTATAAAGTTTTTTGTTTTATCAAATGATGGAATAATATTTTTATGTTTTGTTTTATCTATTTGTTTATCAAATACAAGTAGAAGTGCTGGGAATAATGTGATAACACAAAGTACTCCAAATACTACTCCTTTAGCCATTACAATACCAATATCAGTACCAAGAGTTAAATCCATTGTACAAAGAGCTAAGAAACCAGCAATTGTAGTTAGTGAACTTCCTGCAACACTTACTAAGGTATCATTAATCGCACCTGCCATTGCTTTTTTCTTATCTTTATTTTCCTTTTTAGCTGCTTCATATTTATGATATAAGAATATTGAAAAGTCTGTTGTAACTCCAAGTTGTAATACTGATGATATTGCTTTTGTTATATAACAAATATCTCCAAGTAATATATTTGATCCCATGTTATAAAGTATAGCTGCTCCAATATTACCTAAAAGTAAGAATGGAACTAAATATGAATCAAGGGCAAATTCTAGTACAATAATACAACAGATTACTGCAATTGCGACATATTTAAACATTTCACTATTAAATAATTCTTTAGTATCAAGTACCATCGCACTTATTCCACCTACTAAACAACTATCTTTAGTTAACTTTCTTATTTCAGCAACTGCTTCTAATGTTTCATCATCACTAGTTGACTCTCTAAATGTTACAAGCAATAACTTAGTATCATCCTTAGCAACTTTATCAGTTATATCACTAGGTAACATTTCTACTGGAATCGTTGTACCAGTAATATCTGCTATACTAAAGACATTTACTACTCCTTTTACTTCTTTAATTTTATCTTCTAGTTTTAATAAATCTTTA
>CACZRB010000021.1 GCA_902783555.1 uncultured Erysipelotrichaceae bacterium | reverse complement strand
GCTATGAAGGAGGAATTCGGAGTAGATCCATCTGCTGTAGCTGTTGCTGCTGCACCTGCTGCTGCTGTTGAAGAAGGACCTTCTACTAAAACTGTTGTATTAAAAGATGCTGGAGCTGCTAAAATCGGTGTAATCAAAGTAATTCGTGAAATTACTGGTTTAGGATTAGTAGAAGCTAAAGGTATTGCTGACAACGGTGGAAATATTAAAGAAAACGTATCAAGCGATGAAGCTAACGAAATTAAGGCTAAATTAGAAGAAGCTGGCGCTACAGTAGAATTAGTTTAATTCTAAAATAAAACTTCCTTAAATTAGGAAGTTTTTTAATTGCTTAATCTTTATCTTCTTCTATCTTAGATAGTTCTTCAATATATTTTTCTCTATTATTTTTTAAAATATTATTTCTAACAATAACACTAACAATAACACCAGCAAATATAATAATAGTGCATATTAATATTAAATTTAGGCCATCATCACTTACTAAATCTTTATCGTGAAATTTAGTAGTAGTTTGAATTTTATTTGTATTAGGAATAGGCCTTTTATAACTATGTTCTACATATTCTGGAATCTCTCCTTTATCAAAACAAATCCACCCATTATTTTTATTATAATTAGTATATACACAATCTAAATATTTAGAAGAATTATCACTGTCACTAAAATATCTAAAATGATAGTTAATCTGACTGCCTTCTGGGATATTCATAATTATATTAGCATTTTTATTAGGCTTACTTAATAATTTATGGTCATATTTAATTCTAACCTCACTGGAAAAATTCATTCCATAAGCAAGCAACTTACCATCAATAAATCCACTTACTCCATCATAATTAATAAAATAAGTAGAAAAATCATAATTAACATAATTAGGACTAATTTCTGTATTTGCAGGTATTTTTCCCACGACCTTATTATCAAAGACAATATTAGTATCATCTATAGTCATATAAATATCATCAGTACTATAATATAGATTTTTATTATCTATTAAATTAATAAAACCATTCTTCCCATTATAATCAACATTAGCCCAATAATCTATATCATCTAATCCACCTAAACCAAGATAATAATTTATTTTTAAATTAGCATTATAAGGAATTACCATATCCATATCATTAAAGTTACTAGCCGGTCCTACTTTAAGTTTTAATCCACTTTCATTTAATATCTTAATTATTTTATTATTAGTATTCTTTTGATAAAAAATTTCATCATAATAATTATATTCACCATTACAAATTGTACAATTAAAACTATTTAAATTAATATCAATATCTTTTATATTAATATCAAAAGAATTTTCTCCAAAATATCCATATGCAGCATCATTAACTATATATTTACCCGAATCTTCATCATACCCTTTATAAGTATGAAAACTAACCATAATATTTGTATTATATGGTATTTTTTTATCAACATATTTTTCATTTTCCCATTCTTGATATGAAATACCATTTTTGTTAATAACTTTAGCATTATAAACATTAAAAACAATATCATCAGCCCATACTACTATAGGACATAATAAAATAATTAAAATAATAAATAACTTCTTCATAAAATACACCTTCTATTCTATAAAGATTATAACATATAATTAAAATATGTTATAATTTAATTATGGAAAACAATATATTAAATAAAATTACAAAATACTATCTAATAATAATTATTATTTTTTATCCTTTAATAGTAGGACCTAAAGGTTATGAAAATATCTTAGAAGTAAAACACTATTCTTTTATATTTTTATCAATATCATATTTTTTACTTTCTATCATTATATATTTTTATTATCTAATTATTAAAAATAATAATATTCTTAAAAATAAAAAAATAACAATTTTAGATTATTTAGTATTAATATACCTTCTAATAAATATATTAAGTGTTATTTTTAGTCCCTACAAATCTTATAATTTAATGAAAGGACTAGGAAGAGGAGAAGGACTATTTATAACTATTATTTATATTCTAAACTATTTTTTTATTACAAAACTAGGAAAATTTGATAAAAAAATTTTTATATATTTTAGTATATCCAGTATATTAGTAAGTTTAATAGGTTGTTTACAATTTTGGGGATTAAATCCACTAGCTTTATACAAAGGAATAAGTGGACCATATAATATGAGTTTTATGAGTACTATAGGTAATATTGATTTTTTATCTACATATTATACTATAACGATATCCATAACTTCTTTATGTTATATATTTAAGAATAATTCTAAAATTGAAAATATTATTTATATATTCTCACTTATATTTAGTATCTTTATCTTTTTATTAATTAATGTTGATAGTGGTAAAGTAGCATTCTTATTTTTAATTGTATTAACCCTTCCTTATATAATAAAAAATAATCAAAGATCAAGAAAATTTCTTCATATATTAGCAATTATAATTTTTGGCTATTTCTTAAATTATTTTGTTGATATGCGATATTTTCCAAATAATATTTATAAAGCATCATGGCATTTCAATCATATATCACTATTATTATTTATTACAATTATAATTCTTTTAATAGCAAGCTACTTATTAAATAAAAAAACATATAATATTAAAAAAGTAAATAAACTATACTATACTTATATCCCATTAGGCATTATATTACTAATAATTTTATACAACTATAATTTTGGTATTAGTTTCTTAAAAGACTTTCAAAGTATATTACATGGTAATTTTGATGACACTATTGGAAACTACAGATTATTTTTATGGAAACGCAGTTTATTATTATTTAAAGATTATCCTATATTAGGAACTGGACCTGATACTTTTGCAATGCGATTTATGACTAACTTTAAAGATGATATTCTTTTAATAGGTGAAATGTCAATTAATGATACAGCCGCTAATATTTATTTAACTAACTTAGTAAATATAGGATCTTTAGGTCTTATTAGCTATATTCTTATAATAATAGATCCAGTTCTAAAAAAGAAAAAAACACTAAATTATAAGATTTTATTATTAGCCTTAGCATGTTATAGTATTCAAGCATTTTTCAACTTATCATTAGTAATAGTAGCACCATTTTTATGGATTATTTTAGGACTTCTTAATATTGAAAAAAGTACTATAAAATGATATTATTAAGTAAGGATAGAGGTAGTTATGTATAAGAAAGTAAGTTTATTTCTATTGATAGTTTTACTAGTTATTGCATCTTTTGTAGGTACAGTTTGTTTTTGCTATAATATGTTAATGAATAATGAAAAAGTAGAAGATGCTTCACTATATACTAATATAATTGAAGGATGGGATAATACTTTAGGCTCTAAAAAAGAAGCGTTAAAACCAGAATACTATATTGAACCTATTGGCCAAATGATGTTTGCAACTGATGCTAATGATAATTATATGTATGCATTTGCAGATGGTGAAAGATTTTATAAGTTTGGTACAAATAATTATGCTAAAGACAAAGATAATAATTACATCTATGCATCAGCTGGTGATTCAACCTATACATATCTTTATTATGCAACTAGTAGTGATACTAACTATGATTATATGTATGCTGATTATAAGGGAAGTCAATACTATACATTTAAAAGTTTTGATGAACATGTAAAATATTTAAACAATGAAAAAGGACAAAAATTAGTCTATAACGATGAAGAATTAAATAATACTAAAGAAGTTAATTTTAATAAGGATGCTAGAGTATATTACATAGTAATACTAGTAGCAGGTGGAATTGGATTACTAGTTCTTATTAGTTTATTAATAGTATTTATTACAGGAAAGATTAAAGATAAAAAAATTAAAGCATAAAGGAGAATATTATGAAACTAAATAAAAATGGTTGGGGATACAGAATGATGGGATTTTTAATGGCAATACTAGTTCTATTTTTATTAATAGCAATTTATTATATTTATAATTATTATGATCGCATGAAACAAAATTTTAATTCAGTTGATACTGTTTTAATAGGTGAGAAATGAAAAAAATATTAATAGTTTGGTCATTTGTTGCTGTATTTTTAATATGTGGATTAACTTATATTGGATTACATATTAAAAAGCAAAATGAACCATATCAAAAATTAGAAAAAGAATTAGAGAAACAAGCAATGTCTTTAATAGGGGAAAAACCAATATATGGAGAAAATAATAGTAAAATAACCATAGAAGATTTTAAAAATAATAATTATGAAATTGAACTAAAGACTAAAAATGATAACTGCTTAGATGGTTATGTTTTAATTGAAAAAAGCATGGGATTTTTAAAATATACTGGATATATAAAATGTAAAAATTATACAACCCACGGATATAAAAATTAATTATTTTAATACAATGCAAAGTATCATCAATAATTATCTTGAATTATTTAAATGTATTAAGTAGTTTGGATAAGTATTTTTATTTAAAGAACGCAAAAAAATAATTGACAATCATATAATAAAATGATATATTATTTTTGCATTTGATTTTAGGTTCTATCTTAGATAGGACCTTGATTTAAGCAAAAACTGATACACCAGGACATGTGTATAAGGAAGGAGAGAAAAATATGCCTACAATTAATCAATTAGTTAATACTAAGAGAAAGAAAAAGACAAGAAAAGGAAAAAGCCCTGTATTAAATGTTGGATTTAATAGTATGGAAAGAAAAGCAACAAAAACTGATCATCCACAAATGAGAGGTGTATGTACTCGTGTTGGTACTAAAACACCAAAGAAGCCAAACTCAGCATTAAGAAAATATGCTCGTGTAAGACTTTCAAATGGTCGTGAAGTTGATACTTATATTCCAGGTGAAGGACATAACTTACAAGAACATAGTGTAGTATTAGTACGTGGTGGACGTGTTAAAGACCTAATCGGTGTTCGTTATCATATCGTACGTGGTACACTAGATACACAAGGTGTTAACGATCGTAAACAATCAAGAAGTAAATATGGTACTAAAAGACCAAAAAAATAAAAATTAAGGAGGATTAAATATGCGTAAAAGACGTGCAATTAAACGTGATGTATTACCAGATCCTATATATAATTCAAAAGTAGTTACTAAACTTATTAATGCTGTTATGAAAGACGGTAAAAGAGGAACTGCTTCTTCTATTCTATATGAGGCATTTGATATTATAAAAACTAAAAGTGGTAAAGATCCAATGGAAGTATTTAATTCCGCAATGGAAAATATTACTCCATCACTTGAAGTTAAATCACGTCGTGTAGGGGGATCTAATGTTCAAGTTCCAATTGAAGTAAATGAAACTAGAAAACAAACTTTAGCACTAAGATGGTTAGTTAACTACTCTAGACTAAGAAACGAAAGAGGAATGGCTAATAAGTTAGCTGCTGAAATTATGGATGCTGCAAATGGTGTTGGTGGCGCTGTTAAAAAACGTGAAGATACTCACAAAATGGCTGAAGCTAACAAAGCATTTGCTCATTATAGATGGTAGGTTTATATGGCAAGAGATGTTTCAATTGATAAAATCCGTAATATCGGAATTATGGCACATATTGATGCCGGTAAAACTACTTTCACAGAAAGAGTTCTATTCCATACAGGAATAACTCATAAAATAGGAGAGACTCATGATGGAGAATCTCAAATGGACTGGATGGATCAAGAAAAAGAAAGAGGTATAACAATTACAAGTGCAGCAACTACTGCTCACTGGAAAGGTTATAGACTTAATATTATTGATACACCAGGTCACGTAGACTTTACTGTTGAGGTTCAAAGATCACTTAAAGTATTAGATGGTGCTATTATGGTACTTGATACTCAAGGTGGAGTAGAACCACAATCAGAAACAGTATGGAGACAAGCAACAGAATATAAAGTTCCAAGACTTATTTTCTGTAATAAAATGGATAAAGTAGGTGCTGATTTTAAATGGTGCTTAAATAACATCAAAGATAGATTAAATGTTAATTTTGCTCCTATTGAATGGCCTATTGGCGCTGAAGATAATTTTGATGGAATTATTGATTTAGTTACTAGAAAAGCATACAAATTTGACAAAGAACAACATGAAAATATGGTTGAAATTGAAATCCCTGAAGATTTAAAATCAGTTGTAGAAGAAAAAAGATTAGAATTAATTGAAAAAGCAGTTGAATTTGATGACACTTTAATGGAAAAATATCTTGAAGGTGAAGAATTAACTGTAGAAGAAATTAAAAGTGCAATAAGAAAAGGTGTACTTGAAGCTAAATTCTTCCCAGTATTATGTGGTACAGCTCACTTCAATATTGGTGTAAAACTAGCTCTTGATGCTGTTATTGATTATTTACCTGCACCAACTGATTTAGAAGCTATTGAATGTACTGATAAAAATGGTAACTTAGTTTTAAGAAAACCAAGTGATAATGAACCATTTACAGCTATGGCATTCAAAATTATGACTGACCCATTTGTAGGTAGACTTGCATTCTTTAGAGTTTATTCTGGAAAACTAACTAGTGGATCATACATTTTAAATAGTACTAAGAATGTTAAAGAACGTGTAGGACGTATTTTGCAAATGCATGCAAATACAAGAAAAGAAATTACTGAAGTATTCACTGGTGAAATAGCTGCTTTAGTAGGTCTTAAAGATACTACAACAGCTGATACATTATGTGATGAAAAAAATCCAGTAATTATGAATGGTATGGAATTCCCATCACCAGTAATTGATGAAGCTGTAGAGCCTAAATCAAAAGCTGATGGTGAAAAAATGACTAT
>CACZRB010000020.1 GCA_902783555.1 uncultured Erysipelotrichaceae bacterium | reverse complement strand
GAATAAAATAACAGTTAACTTTGACCCAGATGGAGGAGAACTAGCTACTTTAAGCAAAGAAGTTGTAATAAATGGAGCATATGGAGATTTACCAACACCAACAAAAGAAGGATACGAATTCTTAGGATGGAATGGAAAGAATTTAGCATTACCATTAAATGAAGAAAACTATTTAGTAAATAATTATAATAATTTAATTGACTATTTATTTATAAGTGAAAATTGTATTAGAATAAATGGATATGGAAATGAAAGAATTGATACAGCATGGGCTGTTCGAAGCAATAAAAAATATGATTTGCAAGAAAATACTTTATATAATCTAAACTTTGATATAAGAAGTAAAAATAGTATTCCTACTCAATACATAAATGGATCTTCAGAAAGCCAAGGAGTATCTTATATAACAGGATTTTATAATGATAGCATAAATATTAAAGTGAATAATTCATATATTTTTGATAATGATGGAAAATGGCATAATGTATCTTCTGCATTAATAATTAATCAAGAAAGTAATAATATGCAATTAAATATAGGTAATGATTTACCAGATATATATGGTGAAGATAGTTATATAGATATTTCTAACATCCAACTAGAAGAAGGAACAGAAGCTACCGAGTATGAACCATATTATATTGATAAATATACTAAAGTAGTTCAATATAAAGATCATACTTTAAAAGCTATTTGGAAAGCAACAACATAAGTGTAATAATTAAGTGCTGGTTGCACTTTTTTTACTTTTAAATTAAAATTATAGTGATAGGTGTGATTATTATGGAAACTATAAAAGATTTTAATGATTATGAAATACTTGCTATGGATAATGGTTATAAATATGAGAGATGGGGTAAATATTATTTAAAAAGACCAGACCCTGAGATAATATGGCCAGATAGTATTAATAATATAAAGATAGATGCTGAATATGTTAGAAGTAATACTGGTGGCGGAGAATGGAAAATTAAAAATAATATGCCTGATAGTTGGCAAGTTAAATACAAAGATTTAGTATTTAATTTGAAATTAATGGGCTTTAAACATACTGGATTATTTCCAGAACAAGCATATAATTGGGATTTAATTAGAGAAAAAATAAAAAAGGAAAATAGAAAAGTAAAAGTATTAAATTTATTTGCTTATACTGGAGCTGCTAGCATTGCTGCATTAAGTGCTGGAGCTGAAGTAGTACATGTAGATTCATCACGTGGTATGGTAGATTGGGCTAAAGAAAATGTTAAATCAAATAATTTAGAAGATAGACCTATAAGATTTTTAGTTGATGATGTTCGTAAGTTTGTAAAAAGAGAACTAAGAAGAGGTAATAAATATGACATAATTATAATGGATCCTCCTTCATTTGGAAGAGGGTCTAAAAATGAAGTATGGCAACTAGAAAGGGATTTATATGATTTAGTATTAGATTGTTCTAATTTACTTTCTGATAATCCTCTATTATTTATTATTAATTCTTATACAACGGGATTATCAATGACAGTTCTTGAAAATATCTTAAATAAAACTATAAGTAAAAAAGGCATAATTAAATCTACTGAACTTGGTATAAAAGCCAATAATGGTTTAGTACTTCCTTGTGGTATTACAGCGAGATGGGAAAAATAGAATAAATACTCCATTAAAGAATATATTTAATTGGAGGCGAAAATGGAAATATTAAAAGTATCATCTAAAAGTAATCCTAGTAAGGTAGCAGGTGCTATTGCAAATATTTTTAGAACAGAAGGAAAATTGGAAATTCAAACAATTGGAGCTGGTAGTTTAAATCAAGCAATTAAAGCAGTTGCTATTGCTAGAGGATTTGTAGCACCAAGTGGTAATAATTTAACTATAACACCCGCATTTTCTGATATATTAATTGATGGTGTACAAAAAACTGCAATTAAACTTATTGTTGAAGCCAAATAATTTTGCTTTTTAATTAAATATGTGCTAATATATCCTCTTATAAAAGGGGATTTTATTATGGAAAAAAATAAGTGGAAATCTGTTAATTTACATTTTTATGAAGCAGTTAATCTTAAAGATATTTTAATTTATACAGATGATAAGACATTTGATTATATCTTCTCTTTGTACACAGACTATAATACGGTAGTTAATAATTTTGATTTCTTTTTAAAAGTAGTTAAAATCATGATGGCAAATGGTTATAATACAATTAATGTTGATAGTTTTGAAACTGTTAAATTTATTAACAATAATTTAAAAGATAAGTTAGATATAGTATTAAATATTTTAGATGACTATGAGATGATAAACCGTAGTTATATTATACAAGCTGAAATAGATAAGTGCTCTTTTACAATTCCTTTATCATACTTAATGTGGGGAGTTGATTTTGATAATTTAATGTATATAACTAGTACTAGTTATCATAGTAATGCACTTAATTATAATGGAAATAGGTATATTGATATTGATACTTTAAAAAAGATAAAAGAAATAATTAATTATTTAAAATCATTAGGTAAATTTAATGATTTACAAATAATAATAATGGTTGCAAATTATTTACAAAAAAATGTTGAATACATTGCAGAAAATGTTGATAAAACAGGTAAATATATTGTTAAATTAGATAAAAAAGTGGATGGATTAGAAGACGAAGTTGGTTTAATTGAAACGGTTTTATTTAAAAAATATGGTTTATGTACAGGTATTGCATATTCTACTACTTTATTACTTAATAATCCAACTTTTAAAATAGATGCTAGAACTATTTTTAATAAAGGCCATGCTTTAAATATAATTAAATATAAAGATAAATATTATTATTTAGATAATACATGGGGAATAACTAGAAGTAAAAAAGAATTTGAAAAAGCAGTTAAACCTGTTAAATTTAATGCTAATTATATTTTATTTGGTAAAAAGACTTTTGATGAGGAAGTAGATAAGAATTATTTATGTGATAATCCAAATATATATAAAGTTGAAGATAAAGGTATTAGAAAAACAGATATATTAAAAGCTAAATCTCAAATGTTAGATAGAGTATCATTTACTTATCCAGAGAATATAGTGCATCCAGTTACAAAAATAAGAAAATATTAGGAGGAAAAAATGGATAACTTTATAGAAGAATCAATTAATTATTTATTTTATAATGGTGGCTTTGATTTAAATACAGGCTATCAAAAATTTGAATTTAGAATAAGACCAAATGGTAAAATAGAAGTAAATAGTTATAATAATCATATAAAAAAGACTTATAATGGAGAACCGGATATTTATCAATTTTTTGCTTTTTTAATCTTTTGTGATTTATTTTCATCAGTTCAAAAGAGTACGATAAGTTTATGCAAAGATAAAAATGTATCTAGAAATAATTTAAAAGCTTTAAATAGAGTATATGTTATTTATAAGAATATGCTTAGTTTAAATGGACAAAACCTTGCTGATGCTATTTGTGATGATGATCCTGGAGCTTTAGATAGAATTATGTTAGAAGAGTCTTATGATAATATTCCACATGAAATATCTAATTTAAAATTTGAAATATTAAAGGCAAGAGTAGAAACATTTGCATATGATTTTGCTAGAAAGTTTGAATATTATGATCATCTATATGACTTAATGCTTGCTACTGAAGATTATGAAGCAATAAATGAATATGCTTGTGTTAAATGGGAAGAATTAAACAATAATATAGAAGCAAACCATCCAAATTATTTTTCTAAAAAAGAAACAAAAGAAATACTATTTAGTATGACCAATAAATTAGAAAATGAATTAGAAATATCTTTTGCTAGTAATGAAGAAGAAAAACATTTTATATTAAATACTTTACTTAGATTATATGATTATAAAATTGATATATTAGATATTATTTATTATATTAATTGGGCATTTACATTAAGCTCCCAAGATGAAAAAGATAATGTTTCAATTGAAGATATTTTAACAGTTATAGAACTTTCTTATTTAGATGATAATATTAAAGATGAATTAATAACTAAATTAAAAATTAGGGGTAATAAGCAAAATAATAATAAACTTACACAAGTAATAGTTTTTAAGAGAAGAAATTAGTATTTTTTCTTTTTTTCTTCTGTGATATAATAAATCAAGTGATGTTTATGAAATTAACTAAAGATTATATTACTAAAATATCTAAGTTAAAAGGGGAACCTGATTGGATGCTTGAATTTAGATTAAAATCATATGATAAATTTCTAGAATTAGATAATCCAAATTTTGGGCCTAAAATTAACATAGATTTTGATAAGATAAATTATTATAAGAAGGTTGGAAATTTAACCGACAATTGGGATGAAGTAGATAAAGATATAAAACAGACTTTCAATGATTTAGGTGTAATAAACGCTGAGAAGAAATATTTATGTGGAGTATCAAATCAATTAGAAAGTGAAGTATTTTATCATAATCTAAAAGATGATAATGGGGTTATTTTTTTATCTACTGATGAAGCTTTAAAGAAATATCCAGATCTTTTTAGAGAATATTTTAATAGTTTAGTAAAATATGATGAAAATAAATATACTGCTTTAAATGGATGCATGTGGAGTGGTGGTTCATTTATATATATTCCAAAAGGGGTTAAGTTAGATAGGCCTCTTCAAAGCTATTTTAGAATTAATTCAACTACTATGGGACAATTTGAAAGAACTATTATAATTGTTGATGAAGGAGCAGAACTTAGTTATATTGAAGGGTGTACAGCTGTTTCAACTTCTGAAAACTCATTACATGCTGGAGTAGTAGAAATATTTGTTAAAAAGAATGCTAAATGTAAATATAGTACTATTCAAAATTGGAGTACTGATGTTTATAATTTAGTTACTAAAAGAGCAATTGTTGATGAAGATGGTTTAATGGAGTGGGTTGATGGTAATTTAGGTAGTGGAACTACTATGAAATATCCATCTTGTATATTGAAAGGTGATGGAGCTAGAGGTAATTCAGTATCAATAGCTTATGCTAAAAAAGGACAATATTTAGATGCTGGAGCTAAGATGATTCATCTTGGTAAAAATACTAAAAGTAATATTTTATCTAAATCTATAGCTGAAAATGGTGGAGTCGCAAATTATCGTGGTACTGTAAAAATTAGTGCTAATGCTACATTTAGTGAGGCTATTATTAAATGTGATACTATTTTAATAGATGATATATCTAAAAGCGATACAATACCTAAAAATATTGTTTTAAATAGTGATAGTACCCTAGAACATGAAGCAACAGTTTCAAAAGTAAGTGCTGAAAAATTATTTTATTTGATGAGTAAAGGCTTAACAGAAGATTCTGCTAAAGAATTAATTATATTAGGCTTTATTTCAGACTTTAAAAAAGAACTTCCTTTAGAATATGCAGTTGAACTTAATAGATTATTAAAAAATAATTAAAAAAGTTTAAATCTATATAATTTTTAAAATCTGTAAGAAATTTCTTACAGATTTTTTGATTTGCTACCTTCAAATGAAAAAATCTGTCAAAAAAACGCTTAATTTTTATACAGATTTTAAAAATTACCTTTTTGATTTCATAATCCAAATATGTAACAATGCTAATGAAAGGAGGTTTTGCATGTATAATTTAACACAATTAATTGGAAGATTAACTGCTGATCCTGAAGTAAATGAAACAGAAACAGGTAAAAAAGTTTGTCATGTTACACTTGCTGTTCAAAGAAGCTTTAAAAATTCTGATGGAATCTATGAAGCAGATTTTATTAGATGTACTTTATGGGATGCTATTGCAACAAGAGCTTGTGAATATTGCCATAAAGGTGATTTAGTTGCTGTTCGTGGTCAAATTAGAACTTCTAATTATATTGATGCTAATGAAGAAAAGAAGAATTCAGTAGAAGTTATAGTAGATAAATTATTATTTTTATCTACTAAAGTAGCTAATAATAGTGATGCTGAAATATCATAAATTTAAGTTTATTACATATATTTTAATGGTGATTTTATGAATAAATTAAAGTATTTTTCCTTTGCAATTATTCTGGTAATAAGTTTTTATATAACAGATCAAATTATGATCTATATTGATAATCAAAGTCCCTTAATGAAAACTATTTTAAATGTAGAAAACAATTATAACATCAAACCAGTAAATGCAATTATTAAAGACAATACTATAATACCAGGAATTAATGGGAAAGAAGTAAATAAACATAAATCACTTCTAAAGATGGAAGAATATGGCTCTTTTAATGATAATTTTATAGTTTATAATATGGTTGAACCGAAAATAAGTCTAAAAAACAATAAAGATAAAATAATTATTAAAGGTAATCCTTCAAAAAGAGAAATATCTTTAATATTAGAAGAAAATTCTCTTTTAGAAGAATTCTTAAATAAAAATAATATTAAATATAATTTATTAACTAAATTAAACTCTAATTTATCTATTGAAAGGGAATATATTAATGCTGAAGAAGATGAAAAAAAGTTCTCTGATTTAGATTCTATATTAAATAAAAACTCCTTAAACAAAAATCTTTGTTTTCTTAATTATTCAAATATCAAATACTGCCAGAAAAAAGGTTATTTTCTTATACATAATTCTCTCGATACTAATAATAAACAAGAACTTTTAAAACAGCTTAATAGTGGTGATATAGTGTTAATTACTAAAAGTACTTCTTTAGAAACATTAAAATTAATTTTGAATGAAATTAAGAAATTAGATTTAAATATTGTATATTTAAGCAAACTTATTAGTGAGTAGGACTCTAAAATAGAGTCCTATTTTAAATATCTAATTGGAATTTGTTATCTATATATGCTAAAATGGTATTGAACAAATATAATATGATAATAATTGGAGGTAAAATGATGAATAATCCATTAAATTTATATGAACATAACTTAGTATCTTATGAGAAGATTAAAAATGCTTTTAATAGTGGAGAAAAAGTGGTAGGTATAGTTCATGCTACAGGTACTGGTAAATCTTATAATGCTCTTTCACTTTGTTATGATAATAAAGATAAAAAAATTATCTATTTAGTACCTTCAAATTCTATTATTGATCATCTTAAAAATATAATTAAAAATAACCCGAATTTAGATTTAGAAATGGATTTTCCTAATTTAGAGTTTAAAACTTATGCTAGTTTAGTATATTCTAATGATGAGGACATTGAAAATTTAAATGTTGATATGCTTATCTTGGATGAATTTCATCATATTGGAGCTCCTGTATGGGGAAAGAAGATTAATACTGTAATTGAGACTCATCCAGATTTAAAAATATTTGGTATGACAGCTTATACTGTTAGAGATCGTGGAACGTCTTATGAAAGAGACATGACAAACTTTGATACTGATGAGTTATTTGCTGGTAAAATAGTAAGTCATTATGATTTATGTGATGCTATTATTGATGGAGTATTACCAAAACCAGTATATAAAAGTGCTTATACTAATTTAGATCAAATAGAAAAAAAGATTGAAGAAAAAGCATTAAATCAAAAGCAAAAATCTGATGAATATCAAAAAATTTTAGAAGTTGTTAAAAGAAAAATTCATGAAGCTCCTAGTATTATTGATATTATTAAAACAAATATTAAACCAAATGGAAAATATATATATTTTTGCCCACCTGTCACGGAAAATGGTATTAATGATTTAGAAACTATTAAAAAAGAAGCATATGATTGGTTTAAATCATATATACCAGTAGATGATATTATTTTTTATTCTACAACAAGTGAAATGGGTTTAATTGGTCAAAAAAATCGTGAAGCTTTTTATGATGATAAAACCTTAGATGGCAAAAGTGCTGAAGATAAACTTAGAGTAATGTTTGCTATTAATCAGTATAATGAAGGCGTTCATGCTCCAAATGTTGATGGAGTAATTATGGGAAGATCAACTAGTTCAGATATTGTATACTTTGAACAGTTAGGTAGAGCTCTTGCTGTTAATGAAAAAACTAAAGAACAATATGATAGATATGATGCTTTAACAATAAATGAATTAAAAGAGTTATTATTAAATAAAGGAATTAAATATAATGAAAATCTTTCAAAAGAAGAACTAATTGAAAAACTTCTTGCCCCAATTATAATTGATTTAACTAATAATTATAATTTTATTAAAGAACTTGAAAATAATTTAAAAAATAGAGTAAGAGAAATACAATTATCTAATGATTCTAAATTAAAAAGAAAAATTAGATTTAGTGATGCTTCATTTGATATTGAGATTATAAATCAATCTTTATATGATATGTTAGTATTAACTTTAGACAGATTAGTTATGGATTGGTATGATTATTATAACTATGCAGTTGCTTATTTTAATAAGCATGGAAATTTAGATATTTCATCTAAATTTAAAACTAATGATGGAATTAATTATGATGAAAATGGCTATATTAATTTAGGCTCTTGGTTATATAATCAAAAAGTAAATTATAAAAATGGTAACTTATCTAAAGAAAAAACTGCTTTATTGGAAAAACTAAAAGTTGATTTTTATTCAAATTATACTAAAGAAAAATGGATAAAATATTATAAACTCGCTGAAAATTATTATCAATATTATGGGAATTTAGAAGTACCTAATGAATTTAAAACAAATGATGGAATTGACTTAAATGAAGATGGTTTAGAATTAGGAACATGGATTTATAATCAAAGACGAAATTATAATAATAATTCTTTATCCCAAGATAGATATGAATTATTAAAAATGATTGGTATGCGTTTTGATGTAAAAGATTTAAATGAAGAATGGTTAAAAATGTATAACCTTGCAAAACAATATTATGAATATTATGGTAATTTAAAAGTTCCATCAAGATTTAAGACAAATGATGGAATTAACTATGATGAAAATGGTTATTATGGTTTAGGAAATTGGGTTAATCATCAAAGAATAATTTATCAAAATGGTAGATTATCTAGTAAAAGAATAGAACTATTAAATAAAATTGGCATGCGTTTTCAAGCTAAGAATTTAGAAGAAGAATGGTTAAAGATGTATAACTTAGCTAAAAATTATTATAATCATTATGGTAATTTAAGAGTTCCATCAAGATTTAAGACTGATAATGGAATAAACTATAATGAAAATAGTGATAATCTTTTAGGCAGATGGATTCATTCACAAAAAGTTTTTTATCAAAATAATAAATTATCTGATGAAAGAATAGATTTATTAAAACAAATTGGGATGAGTTTTGAACTTAAAAATTTAAATGAAGAATGGCAAAATATGTATAATTTAGCTAAAAGTTATTATGAGTATTATGGTAATTTAAATGTTCCAGTTAGATTTAAAACCACTGATGGTATTAATTACGATGATAATGGTATTAAATTAGGAATGTGGCTTAATACACGTAGAGGTGAATATAAAAAAGGTTCTTTATCAGAAGAAAGAATTAATCTATTAAATACAATAGGAATGGTATGGTCTTTTCGTAATAAGAAGAATAATATAAAACATTCTATTTGTATTAATCATAATATTGATGAAGATATAAATGCTGATATTCTAGAACATCTTACTATAAATGAATTATATTCAAAAATAGAATATTTATTAAGCTTAGATATTCCAATAGTGGATGATAATAACATATTACATGAAATATTTAGCATGAGTAATGCTGATATGAAAGAAAAATATCATATTAGTTTAGAAGAACTTATTACTAAATATAAATTAGAAAAAAAAGTAGTGAGGCAAAAATAATGTTTATAAAAAAATATGTTAGTAATCTTTATTTTGAAGAAATAATTAATAATTATGATGAAAATTTTTTAAATTTAATAGATGAAGAAAACTTTGTTGAAATTTATAAAATGTTAAAACTTGCTGGTTGTTATTTCATAGAAGATATAATTCTAAAATATTTAGAAATTTTTACTATGAATAGTAAAGAATTATATAATGCTCTTACATATTTAAAAGAAAAATATGGAAATAATTATATGAATCATATTGGAAATAACATGACAATTCTAAATGAAATTGTTAATAAATAAAGAAAATCAAATAATAAAATTTGCTAAAGCCATAAACTTTTGCTATAATGATTTAGCCAGATGAACTTTTTATATATTATAGGAGATGAATTTTTATGAGTAAAATTAAAATTTTTGGTTTGGGTGGATTAGATGAAAATGGTAAGAATACCTATGTAGTTGATATTGATAATAGATTATTTATTTTTGATGCTGGGTTAAAATATGCTAATGATTCTAATTTTGGTATTGATTATATAATTCCTGATTATTCATTTTTTAAAGAAAATCGTAAAAGAATTGAAGGAGTTTTTATAACTCATGCTCATCCTGAAAGTTATGGTGGAGTAGCAGATTTAATAAATACAATACCTGATATTAAAATATATGCTACTAAATATACAATTAATCAAATGATATTAGATGGTATAAATGAAAATAATTTACATTTAATTGATGCACATAAAAAAATTAATTTTGGAAGTGTTAGTGTATTTCCAATTAATGTAAATCATTCGGTTCCAGATAGTGTTATGTATGTCATTAACACTTTAGATGGGGCAATTTGTTATACTGGAGATTTTATTATTGATCCATCTATGATGGGAGCATATCATATGGATTTAGGAAAAATAGCTTATGTAGGTAAACAAGGTGTTTTAGCATTATTATGTGAGTCATCTTTTTCTGAAAATATAGGTCATACTTCTCCTAATCATCATATGGTTTCCTTTTTTAAAAATATTATTAATAAAGCCCAAGGTAGAATTATTTTTAGTGCCTTACATGTTCATTTATATACTATTGAAGGAATATTTAATGCAGCCCGTAATTCGCATCGTAAAGTAGTTGTAATGGGGAAAAAATTACAAAATATAATTAATATGGCTATTAAAGAAAAATATATTGATGTTAGTGATAATTTAATAGGTGATTTATCAAATATAAATGATAGTAATGCTATTTTATTAATTTGTGATGATAGAGCTAAACCTTATAATTCAATTGAAAAAATTATAGCTGGTAATGATAAATATATTAAATTAACTAATACTGATACGATATGTTTTGCTGAACCAAAATACGATGAAAATGAAAAAGCTTTTGTTAAAATTCAAAATGAACTAGCTATAATGGGTATTAATCAAATTGATATGCCTAAAGATAAAGGAATAAGTCTTCATGCATCATCAGAAGATATTATGATTATGTTAGATTTATTAAAGCCAAAATATTTTATGCCTGTAAAAGCAGAATATCGTTTTATGGTAGGTGCAGCAGATTTAGCTAGTAATTTAGGATATAAACCAGAAAATATTTTATTAAAACAAAATGGTGATATAGTTGAAATTAATGATAAAAAAATAGTTGATAATTCAGAACATATTTTTATAGATGATGTGTTAATTGATGGTTCATCATCAGAAGATGTAGGAGACTTAGTTATTAAAGATCGAGAAATGCTTTCAGAAAATGGAATTGTATTAGTTAGTGCTACATTATCAAAGAAAGATAAACATATATTAACAGGTCCTGAAATTACAACTAGAGGTTTTATTTATGTAAAGGATTCTAAAGAAATGATAGAGGAAATCAAAAGAATATCTTTAGAAGTAATTAATAATAATATAAATAATAATTATGTTGATTTTAATAGTATTAAAACTGATATTAGAGAAAGATTAAGTAAATATTTTTATGTTGAAACTGAATGTAAGCCAATGATAATAGCAGTAATTCAAGAAGTCTAATTTTATGACTTCTTTTAATTCAACCTAAAGTTTAGATATTCAACACATATTTTATTGCTTAAAATTTTTAAGATGTTATAATTAATTTAGAAAGAGGAGTAATATGAAAAAAGTAGTAAGAATACTATTAATAGCATTTTTAGTTTTAGGAATTTTTGGCTGTAATAAAAAAACTGAAGAAGAGATTAAACCAACAGAAAGTTCACTTGCTTTTAAAAAAGAATATGAATCTTTAAATGGTAAAGAAAATGCAAGTGGAAAAGCTCATAGAGTATTAAATATTCCAGAAGCTAATCCATTTGAAAAAATAACTACTAAAGAATTAATTGAAAAAATTGAAGCAAATGAATCATTATATGTTTATTTTGGAGATCCACTATGTCCTTGGTGCAGAAGTGTATTAGAAAAAGCAATTGAAGTAGCTAAGAAAAATAATATTGAGAAAATATATTATATTAAAATATGGGATGAAGAAGGTAATGAAATAGTAAGAAGCAGGTATACTTTAAATAAGAAGAATAAACCTGTATTAGTAACACCAGCAACTGATGATTATTACACTTTATTAAAAAAATTTAATAATTTACTTTCAGATTATATTTTAAAATCAAGTGATGGTAAAGAAGTTAAAGTTGGTGAAAAAAGAATTTTTGCCCCTAATTTTATATATGTAGATGGTGGAGTAGCTAAAAAACTAGTAGAAGGTATTTCAAATAAACAAAATGATTCTAGAGAAGAACTAACTGAAGAAATGCTTAAAGATGAAGAAAATATATTTAATGATTTTTTTAGCAAAAATTAATATTTAATATTTCAGAATAGAATAATATCTATTCTTTTTTCTTGATTTAAATTTATAGAAAAGTTAAAATATTTGTGAAGAAGGTGTTAGGATGAAAAAAATAAACTTATTACCAGCTGATTCTTACATAGTTATTAATAAGACTATCCTAACTGAAGTAGATAAGAAAAATCTTATAAATTTATATGAACCAATTATTGGACCACTTCCTATTAGTTTATATTTAACATTATGGAGCGATTTAGATAAAAGTGAAACAATGAGTATAGATTATACTCATCATCATTTAATGACCTTTTTAAAAACTAAATTAGACGATATAAAAGAAGCAAGAGAAGCTTTAGAAGCAGTTGGTCTTATTAAAACTTATCTAAAACAAGATAAAGATATAAATCACTATATATATGAACTATTTTCTCCAATTAGTGCATATGAATTTTTTAATCATCCGGTTTTGAATATAGTTCTTTATAATAATTTAGGTGAAAATGAATATAAACAATTATTAAAAAATTATAAGAAAACTATTAGTAGATATGATGATTATGAAGAAATAAGTTCTAAATTAAATGAAACTTTTAAATCAACTGTAGGAAATATGTTTAATAATGATGATGTAAAATTAAAAACAGAAGCCAAAAGTGAAATTAGTTCTCTAATAGATTTTGATATGTTAGAAGCTAGTATTCCAAATAAAATATTAAGCGATAAGGCTTTAAATAAAAGAATGAAAGATTTAATAAATTCACTTGCCTTTATTTATAATTTAGATACTTTGAAATTATCTGAAATATTAAGACTTACAATTGATGAAAATGGGATGATAAATAAGGAATCATTAATTAAAGAAGTACGCAAATATTATGAATATAATAATGGTGGTTCACTTCCTACTTTAATATATCGAACACAACCAGAATATTTAAAATCCCCAGAGGGCGATTTATCTAATAAAGGTAAAATGATTTATATTTTTGAAAATACTACTCCTTATGATTTTTTAAAGAGTAAATATAAAAATAATAATCCTACTAGTAGTGATTTAAAAATATTAGAATTTTTAGCTGTAGATTTAGGAATGACTCCCGCAGTTATTAATGTATTAATTGATTATATTTTAAGAATAAATGATAATAAGTTAAATAAAAGATTTATTGAACCTGTTGCAGCTCAGTGGACTAGGCTTGGTATTAAAACTGCACCTGCTGCTATGAATCAAGCTGCAAAAGAATTTAAGAAAAAACCAAAGAAAGAAAGCAATAGTAAAGTGGAAGTAAAAATACCAACTTGGTTTAATAAAGAAATTAAAAATGATGATGAAATAACAGCTGAAGAAAAAGCGGAACTTGAAGCATTAGAGGCATCATTAAAGGAGTTTAGATAATGAAAGAATTAGAAAAAACAGTTAATTATAAAAATAATGATTTAGAGCATTCTTTAAAGAGTGCTTATGCTTCTTCTTTAAAAGATGAAAATTTTAAAAAACTTGTAAATACTATAAAAGTTAAAGATGAAATTGCTTATAAATATACTTCAAAATTAGAAAGAACTGTAGAAGAACTATCTAATTGTCAGAACTGTAAATCTTTAAATATGTGTAAAAATAAAGTACAAGGTTTAGTTTATTATCCAAAACTTGAAAATGATAAATTAATTTTTAATTATGTTGCATGTAAATATATGAAAAAATATTTAAAAGAAAGTGAAGAAATTAAATCAAAGTTTTATGAGATGCCTTTTGAAATAAAAAGAGCTAGAATGAGTGACATTATAGTTGATAAAACAAGAGCGCATGTTATTAAGTGGCTTAAAAAATTTTATGACTCATATAAAAAAGATCAAAAAGGTAAAGGTTTATATTTATATGGTTCATTTGGATCTGGTAAAACTTATATGATTAGCGCTTTATTAAATGAACTTTCTAAAGAAGGATATAATGTAATTGTTGTTTATTATCCTGAACTTTTAAGAAGTTTAAAAGAAAATTTTAATAACGAAGATTATGGAAGTCGTATTGAAGATATCAAAAGATGTGATTTATTATTATTAGATGATATTGGTGCCGAAACAGTTAGTACATGGAATAGAGATGAAATATTAGGTACTATTTTACAGTATCGAATGGATAATGCTAAAAGTACCTTCTTTACCTCTAATTTATCTTTGGAAGATTTAGAAAATCATTTTATTATAAATAATAAAAATGAAGAACAAATTAAATCTAGAAGAATTATGGAAAGAATTAAGCAATTGACAGAAAACATGGAATTGGTGGGTGAAAATAAAAGAAAATAGTAATTAATAATAAAAAATCATAATGTTTTAGTTCCTTTGTATAATTATTATTAATATAATATGTTGGTGATATAATAATGAATGAATTATACAATAATAATATTAATGAAAAAGTTAATAAAATAATTAGTAAATTGGATTTAGTAGAAGATGATGAATTAAAAGATTTAATTTTAGAATTAATTGAAGAATACAATAATTTAATAAGCGTTATTAAAGTTGATCCATTAACTGGTGCTTATAATCGTAGAATCTTAAATAGAATAAGAGATTATACTACTATTGCAATATGTGATATTGATAATTTTAAAAAAGTAAATGATACATTTGGCCATGTAGTAGGAGATAAAGTTTTAAGATTAGTGGCTCAAACACTAATTCAAAATAGCAGACATAATGATTATGTGTGTAGGTTTGGTGGCGATGAGTTTGTTGTAGTATTCTGCGGAGCTAGTGAAAAAAGTGTTATAAATAGAATGAATGCTATTTTGAAAAATTTTGAAAGCATTACTGATCTAGAAGGTTTAACAATAACTTTAAGTGTTGGAGTTTCTTGTTATAGTGATGGCTTATCTTTAAATGAGGCTATAGAGCAAGCTGATAAAGCTTTATATGCAGCTAAGAATTTAGGAAAAAATCAAGTAATATCTTACCATGATATAAAGCAAAAACACTATAATAAAAGTTTTATTAAAAATAAAAGATGATTTAATAGGAGATTACATCCTATTTTTTCTTGATTTTAAATTAATAATTGCTTATAATTATTTTAGATAATTAGGAGGATTAATATGAAAAAAATACTTATAACATTATTAATGATAGCTTTATTACCAATTGTAGTATTTGCTGATGAAGGTGATGAACCATCTGTTATAGATAATTCTAGCACAACATCTTCAACTACTTCTTCAACAAGTAATGAAGTTACTACTAGTCCTGATACTGGTGTAGAAGATTATTTTATAACATTAGGAATAATCTCTGTATTTTTAGGTGGAATTTTATATATTGTAAATAAGAAAAATGTATTTACAGAAGTATAATTTATATAAGAGGGTTAATATGAAAAAAATAGCAATATTATTATATTTATTACTTTTATTTCCTTTAAGTGTTTTTGCTACAAATTATAATACACCTGTTGGTAATGATATTGGTTATAATGGATGTCTTAACTTTCAAGATAGTAGAGTAAATGCTTCAGCTGATGGTTATTTTGGACATTGTAAAAAAGCTACTTGTTATACTGGCGAATGGAAAAATGAATATTATATATCTAGTGATATGATAACCTGTACTAACGGAAATAATAATTATTATATTCAAACCATAAATGATGGATGTTCTCAATATAAGGGAAGTTGTACTCCAACAACACAAGTAAAGTATTGTAGTATGGTAGTATATTATGATTGTACTAAAACAAGAAGTGGAGAAGTATATGTAGAACCTAAACCAGTATTAGATAGTAATAATTATTTAAAAGATTTAACAGTATCACCTGGTTCAATTAATTTTAATCGAAATACATTAAATTATGAAATAACGTTAGAGCAAAGTGTTAAACAAGTAAAAGTAGGTGCACTTGCAGAATCAAGCAAAGCTACAGTTACAATTTTAAATGCTGAAAAAATTGATGAGAGTATTCCGATAAGAGTTGTAGTAAAAGCTGAAAATGGAACAACAAGAACATATACAATTAGCGTTAAATATAAAGCATCACAAGTTACACCTCCTACGAATCCAACGAATCCTACAAATCCTACAAATCCAACATCAAAATTAGATAGTAATAATTACTTAAAAAGTTTAACAGTATCACCTGGTTCAATTAATTTTAATCGAAATACATTAAATTATGAAATTGAAGTAGATGAAGATGTAAAAAATATAACTGTTAATGCAACTGCAGATTCAAGTAAGTCGAAAGTTACAATTACTAATAATCAAAATATTAAAGAAGATACTCCTATAAAAATTGTTGTAAGAGCAGAAAATGGAAGAACACGTACATATAAAATTAATATTAAATTTAAAGAAAAAACTACTCCAATCGAGCCAGTTACTGAACCATCAGATAGTAATAATTACTTAAAAAGTTTAACTTTATCAGAAACAAATCTTTTCTTTAAAAAAGATATTTTAGTTTACAATATTGAACTTGATAATGGAGTTAAAAGTTTAGAAGTTAGTGCAATTGCTGAGTCAGATAAATCAAAAGTTACAATTGAGAATAATAAAGAATTGAAAGAAAATGTTCCTATTAAAATTACTGTTACAGCAGAAAATGGATCTACACGAGTATATACCATAAATATAAAATATAAGGCTGCTGCTCCAACATTATCAAGTAATAACTTACTTAAGGAAATAACTATTAAAAATTATGATTTGAAGTTTAATTCAAGTATTAATGATTATGTCCTAAAAGTTGATAAAGAGACTGAAAAATTAGATATTGAAGTAGTAGCTGAAGATGAAAAATCTTCTTATGTTATAACTGGTAATAATAAACTTAAGAATAAATCTAAAATTGTAATTTTAGTAACAGCAGAAGATGGTACTGAAAATGTATATACGATAACTATAAAAAAGGATACTAATAATATATTATTACAACTTTTAATAATAGTTATAAT
>CACZRB010000019.1 GCA_902783555.1 uncultured Erysipelotrichaceae bacterium | reverse complement strand
TAATATAGTTAAATACATTTAAAAAAGTTAAACTTATTATAAAATTTAACTTTCTTTACAAATTTCCCCAAAACTCTTTACACTAACTAGGCAAAGAAAAAGATACTAATGTATCCTATTTTCTATTTTCAAAATCTTTAAGGTTATTTAAACGATTAACGTAATCACTTTTTTTAATACTTTCTAAGGTATCATTAATGATTTTGTCATTATTAAAATCTTTATTTTTATGTTTTTTCTTTTTCTTATGTTTGCCATTATTATTGTTATTATTGGATTGGTTGTTTTGATTAATCTTATCATCTTGTTCGACTTTATTATTAGTTACATCGTCTTTATTTATATCTATATTATCAGATTTTGGCGTTTTATGCTCATCTTCAACGTTTTTCTCTTCATAGTGATTATCAGGTGCTATTATTATTTCATCTTCAATTTTAAGATTTTCTTCTTCTTTTTGGAAGTGCTCTTCTGATGATGTTTGATAATCACTCATATGCGTTTCTTTATTGTCAACAGTAGTTTTACTTTCTTCAACTGCATTTGTTGGCTTAATATTATCACCACTCTTTTTAAGAGATAATAGCTTAATTAATTTAAGAATATCATATATAATTACACACATAGCAGGTAATAATACTACTATAAACCATCCAAATTTTGAAGCTAAGAAGAATTGTAGTCTACCAAGTTGAGGAAACTTCAAAACAACTTTTCCAATAATATGATCGAACTTGGCAGTATCGCTATCAGCTGATGAGTTATAATCTCCTTTTGTAACATATTCAACTTTTCCATTAACTTCTTTAATATCTACTATTCTATGAGTAACTATTAAATCCTTACTTATAGTGCTAGTAGACCTAAATGTAATTACATCACCTATTTTTAAATCTTCCGGACTATTAATTTTATAATCTACTATAACATCATAAACTTTAATATTGGGTTCCATACTACCACTTACAATTGTATATAGATTTATTTTTGGCTCGTACTTTGGATTATTTGATACCATTTTAGCTGATATTAAATAGTATACTAAAAATACGCCTACAATTATTAATAATACTAATAAGGCTGTAGAAAACAATTTACTAATATAATTTAAGGCATTCTTTAATGTTTTATTTTTCATAGCACACCCTCATATTCTATATTTAATTATAAAGCATATTATAAAAAAAAACAACAAAAAAAAGACCAGTTATTTTGGCCTTTTAATTTATAAATTAGCAAGCTTCATTTGTTGGAGTGTCACCACAGTTTACAGCAGTTGAAGTCTTAGATATAGCATTATTTCCTGTACTTATAGCTACATATCCAGTAAATGTTTTACCTTTATCGAAGTTTTGGTTATTACCAGTTTCATTAAAGTAAATATTTAATGTATATGAATGTTCAGCTGCATTAGCACCAGCAGGGAAATATCCTTGTCCTAATTTTAAACCTGGAGCTGCAGGTTGTGCTACACCAGCATCATTATATAATACTACATTTCCTATAGCTGTAGTTTGTAGTGCATCATAAGTTTCAGCATATTGACCAGTTGTTGTTGTTCCACAAAGTGGACAAGCAGATGCTGCAGCAACTGTTTTAGCTGGAATACTTGCATATGCTGCACTTGAAGCAATACTTCCTTCTGGAGCTGTTGCTGAATTATTAACTAATTTATATGTTAATGATGTTAATGTTGTTGAGCCTTGTGTATGTTGTAATTGGAATGTATTTTCATCTACCATTAAGTATAGTTCATAAGGCATTCTCATACCAGAATTTGCTTCTGTTGTTCCTTGTCCAGTTGTATTTGTTCCTGTTAATGTAAAGATCTTTGTAATTACTGGAGCATATCCACTAGCAGTTGATTTAACTGGGGTTAAATTATCACTTGATAGTAATTCACTACTACCATCAGCAAATGTAATTTCTAAACGTGAACCAGTCACTTGAACAGTACTTGCAGTTTCTCTACCACTAATTATAGCAGTGAAATATGCAAATGTTGCTCCAATTACAGCTACTAATAATGTTGCAATAGCTATAACTGTTAGTAACATTGTATTTGATCTATTATTTCTTTCTTCCATTTCATTTCCTCCTTTTCTATTATCTATTAACCATTATTTGTATTTGCAATTTCATCAATTGATACCCATGCAGTTAAAGATTGTCCTTGATTTGTTCTATTACTAATTTGATTAGTATAATTTTGATTTTCTCCTGTGTCTGGATAAGATATTTTTAGTGCATATGTATGAGTTGCATTAGTAGTACCAGCAGGAATAATACCATTACCTAAATCAATTTCAGTAACAGTTGTGCCAACATTATTTAATGTTCCAGTCTTTGTAGGTCTAGTACCAACTTGAGTTGCTACAGCAGTCCATGTACCATTGTTACCATCAGCATCAGTACATGTAGCTTCGTCTGCTACCATTCCCTTACTACAATATCCATCAGTTTGAATTAAGTCATATCTAACTTCTCCTGTACCAAATGAATTAGTATAGTTAAGTTTTAATTGATATGTATAATCATATCCTGTTGCAGCATTATTATAAGTAATTCTAAATGGCTTAACAATCCAAGGCTTTGCATCAGCTGTTCCTCTTGGATAGATGTTTTCAGCAGTTAGCTTATCTCCACCAATAAATGTTATTGTTGATCCAGATGATGACTTAATTATTAGTGTACTTACTGTATCATTATTTGTAACTCTCGCTGTAAAGAATGCAAATGTTGCGCCTACAATTGCAACTAATAATGTAGCAATACCAATTACTGTTAAAAGTACTGTATCTTTTCTTCCTTTCTCCATTTTTATATCCTCCTTTACTATATTTCCATGATAACATTTTAAACTTTATAAATCAATATGTTTTTTATACTTTTTTTGTATAATCTACTTTTTAATCATAAAATAAAAATTACTTCCATAGTCTATTTTGCTACTAACTCCAAACCTAAATTTATGCCTATTTAAAATGTTTTTTACTATTGATAAACCAAGGCCAGTACCTACTTTGTTTCGTTTATGATTCTTTTCATTTTTGTAATATTTATTCCATACTAGTTTACACTCTTCTTTTGTCAAACCTTTACCACTATCAATTATTTCAACTAAATAATTATTTTTATTCTCTTTTACATTTATTTTGACAGTTAAATCATCACCAGTATAGTTAATTGCATTATTTATTAGATTATATAATACTTGATTTATTTGCTTTTTATCTGCTTTAACAATTGCAGTTTTAGGTGCATTTAAAATAAATTTATAGTTTTCGGTTTCTTTAATTATTTCATATCTTTTTATAATTTGTTTTATTTCTTGAATTAAATCATATTTTTCATATTTTAATTCTTGATTACCACTTTGCATTTTTGATAAATCCAATATATCGTTAACTAATATATTTAATCTATCTGTTTCAGATATTATAATGTCTAAATTTTCTTTTCTTTTTTCTTCGTTATTATTATTTAAATCTTTAGCCATTTCAGCATATGCTTTGATCATAGTAAGAGGTGTTTTTAAATCATGAGATACATTTGCCATTAAGTCTCTTCTTAATTCATCAGTATTTTTTATTTCACTTCTAGCATAATTTAAAACATCTTTTAATTCATCTAATTCTGCTATTTCATAGTTATTACTATCCATTTCAAAGTTTCCACTCGCCATTTGCCTTGCTTTATTGGTAATTTCTAATATTGGTTTATTTAACATTTTTGATACATAATATGAAGCTAGTAACGCTATTAAGATAACAATTAATGTAATATATATTAGTTGTCCTCTTAAAATATAATTAGTTGTTCCTACATCATTAATATCTGTATTTAAAATAACATATGTATCATGATCAACCCTAATACCATATATAATTGTTTTATTGTTTGACAACTTTATTAAAGTTTCTTTGTTTGAGGAATATTTAAGTTTTCTTTTGGCTTTAATTATTTCTATATTGTTAGACTTTAAGCTACAATCTTTGTCATTTATATTAAAATTATATATTTGATTAGAACTGTATAGTTCTATGCACATATCTTTTTTATAAGCTATTTCTTCTAAATATGAAATTAGGTTATTGCTATTAGTTTCTAAAATATTTAATCCTATTGTTTTAACATCTTTTATTTGATACTTTTGATAAAAAACTTTTATAAAAATAATTTCTACAGACCATAAAAAAAGTAGAATAATGATTGAAAAAATAACAAAATAGAAGAATGTTTTATTACATAAACTATTATTCTTTATATTCAAATTTATATCCTACCTTTCTAATTGTTTTTATATTATCACGATACTTACCTAATTTACTACGTAACAGTTTAATATGTGCATCGATTGTTCTATCATCTGCTTCATAATCATATCCCCATAAACTATATATAATGTTTTCTCTCGATAAAACAATATTTATATTTGTTAAAAATAAGTATAAGAGTTCAAATTGTGTATGAGTTAATTCAATATTTTTACCTTCAATATTAACTTCTCTTGTATTTTTATTTATTGTTAATCTATCTATTGTAACTATATCATCGTTTTTGTTTCTTTTGGTAACTGCCTTAATGCGAGCCATTAATTCTTTAGGTGAAAATGGTTTGGTAATATAATCATCTATACCAATTGAAAAACCATTCAATTTATCTATTTCTTCATTTCTGGCTGATAGCATAATTACTGGAATATCTTTCATTATTTTTATTTCTTTAATAGATTTAAATCCATCCATTTTTGGCATCATAATATCCATAATAATAATATCATAATCGTTTTCTTCACATTTTTGTATAGCTTCTTCACCATCACATGCTTCATCTACAATATATCCTTCAGCTTTAGAATACTCTTTAATAACATTGCGAATTAATTCTTCATCATCTACTATTAACACTTTCATAGTTATTCACCTTCTGCAAATATATTATATCAATTTTATGAAAGGAAAATGAAAAAAATTAAAATAAAAAAGAATTAGTCGTTTTTAATACTTTCTAATTCTTCCTTTTTTAAACCAGTAATTTTCATAATAAATTCTAAAGACATATTTTCATATAATAACTTTTTAGCAATAGAAATTTTTTCTTCAGTTGCACCTTCTAATTTTCCTTCTTTAATTCCTTCTCTTCTTGCTATTATTAATTCATCATTTTGAATCATTCTTTTATCTTCTTCTTCATCATAGAACATTCTTT
>CACZRB010000018.1 GCA_902783555.1 uncultured Erysipelotrichaceae bacterium | reverse complement strand
TAAAATAATTACTTTAATAACTTTTTTACTTTATAATAATTAAAAATAGTAACAATAATAATATTAATAATTTCAGCTATTATTAATGAATAAATACCTATTTTTAAATATGATAATAAGGCCATTGATATAAGTTTAATTATAATACCAATTGTAGTAGTTCTCATAATGTATTTAGCTTCATTATAGGCTTGTAATATACTTGCAAGTGGTGCTTCAAAGTAATATATTATAAAAAATAATGATAAAAATCTAATATATGTTATACCATCAGTAGTATTAAATAATACATCTAATATAATAGGACATGTAATATATATAATAGTATTAGATATTAAGCCAAGAAGTAATGAAAAAATTATTACTTTTTTAAATAATTTTTTAACTTTAAATTTATTATGTATATTTTTAGATATTTCTGGAAGTAAGCTAGTACTTAGAGCACCTAATAAAAAAGTAGGAACGATTAATATACCAATTACGTATGTATTATATACAGCATACTCTCTAATTATATAATCATTTGAATATCCATTTGCTAATAATACGGCAGTTAATATAATAGGTTCTAAAAAATACCCAATATTTCCAATAATTCTAGAACCAGTTGAAGGTAAGCTAATAGCTAGTACGTCTTTAATAGTACCAAAATCTGGTTTTAAATCTTCTTTTTTTATTGACCAACCTTTTGGTAAATATAAAAGAAATACTACAATAGAAATAGTTTCTGATAATATACTTATTAAAATATATCCACATACACTAATTAAAGTACCATATTTAAGTAAATGTGGAAGTATTACAATTACAATAAATAATTTAAATAACTGTTCAATAACATTAGAAATAGAATGGGGCATCATTTGTTGTTTACCAAAAAAGTATCCTCTAATAATACTTGATAATGAGATAAATGGCATTACAAATGAACAGGCAATTAATGGATAAAAAGCATCTTTTTCATGTAATAAATCATTTGATAAAGTATCGGCAAATAGAATCATAGTTAAAATTAGTATTAAGTTTAAAATTATTGATACAGGTATAATAGATGCCATAATGTTTTTACCGCGTTTTTCTCCTTTAGCTATAATATTACTTATAGCAAGGGGAAAACCTAATTGTGTAATAGTAATAAGTAAGCTATATGTAGGCATAATTAAAGAATAAATATTTATTCCATCACCAATAACTCTAGTAAAGTAAATACGAATTATAAAGCTTAATATTTTTGTTAAAATACCACCTATAATAAGAATTAAAGTACTTTTTATAAATTTATTTTTCATAACAAATTATATGTTTAAATAGCTATTTTTATTTGTAAAATAACTTGTCATATCTTATTAAATATTTTATAATTATATTAGAAAATAAAGGGTGATATTATGAAAAAATATATACCAATAATATTAATATTAGTTTTTTCTATAGTGTTTTTAGGCTTATCTAAAAATAAAAATAAAGATTTAAAAGAAAATAGTAAAAAAGATAGTAAAGATATTATAATAGCTTCATATGTAAACGGAGTATATACTGATGTATTACCAACTGAAAGTAAATATTTTGGATATGTTAAATGCTTTGATAATAGTGGTAATGTAATAGACAGTTTAGGTTTTGTTACCTGGGAAAATAATAAATGGAACGTAAAAGTAACAGATATAAGTGCATCAGGATCGTGTAATGTATACTTTATAGATCCACCAGCACACTGGTTAGATGCAGAAAATGGTACTTTACTTAAAGCAATAAAAGATAATAATAGAGTTGAAAATGTTAAAACTTTACCAGGGAAAAAAATTAATAAAGAAGATGAAGCTATTCTATCAGGAACATTAGATGATTATGGAACAAGTTACTTTTTTAGAGGAAATGTTCAAAATAATTATGTAGTGTTCAATAATATGTGTTGGAAGATAGTACGTATTGATGGAAATGGAAATATCAAGTTGATTTTACAGAATGAAAGAGGAACAAGTTGTGAAGTATCAGACTATAATTATAACTATGCAAGATGGAATGGCACGAATACAACAACAGCATTCAATAATGTAGAAGGAGTATATAATACAGCAAGTGGTTCAGGTTTCATGTATGGAGATTCAACTGCTCAAAACTTTATGGATGCTCAAGCTAATACAACCACAAGTACACTTTTAACAAGATTACAAGACTGGTATGATAGAGTGTTTACTGATAGTAATGTAATAAACAATCTTGCCGACGTAATCTGGTGTGGAGATAAGAGTTTAAATAGTGGAGTAGGATATGGTAATACAGGTTCAAGTTATGGAGCATACTTAAGACTAATAAATAAAAAAGGCCCAAGTTTAAAATGCCCAACAAGTGATTCTATAAATGGAGATTTAGGCAATATTTCAAAATATACTGCTCAGTCAAGTGATGGAAATGGATTACTTCATAGAGAAATAGAAGGAGTAACAAAATATTATCCAATCGGACTAATCACAGCCGACGAAGCCGCATATGCAGGCGGAGTATATGCTGTAAGTAATAATACTTATTACTTGTACAATGGAAATTATTACTGGACTATTTCTCCGTCTTATTTCTATGTAGCTAGTCAGCACGCTAGTGTCATGATAGTGTATTCGACTGGCACTTTGACCGATAACGGTGTGACTTATACTGGCTATGGTTTACGCCCCGCAGTTTCTCTTAACTATAACGTACAAGCAACATATAACACTGGAGGTACAGATGCACCAGGTACAGTAAATAATCCATATGTGGTAAGTGTTAATTAACTCTAATTAAATTTAGAGTTTTTTAGTGTAAAATTATACAAAATATATCTAACTTTATGATACAATAATAATATAGTTATAGAGGTTGATTTTATGGATGAAATTAAATTTAAATCATTGGAAGACTTATATCATAGATTATTACCAGCTTTTAATACAAAAGTTGCTGATTTAAAAAGAAAAAGAGTATATAATGTTAGTGAAATTGATATTTGGAATTATTTAAAAACATATTATTGGCGTAATAAGAAAGATTTAACTTTGGGAGAGATGGTTAATGATATATTAAGTACTCCAGAAGATGATTTAATTACATTTGTAATGCATAACAATAAGAATAAAGATAATAAAAATATAACTGTTTTATAGGAGGAAAATAAATTGCAAACTGCAGAGTATATACTAAAAAAATGTGAAGAAAATAATTTCTTAGCATCAGATTTAGAAATAATTAATGATGCTATTAAATTGTTTGATAAATATGATTTTAATGGGCAACATGCCTTAAATATAGCTAAAATAGTTGCTGATTTAAATGCTAATGTTAATACAATAATTACACCATTACTATATGATTTGGTTGTTAATGAAAAAGTAACATTGGATGAAGTGAAAGATAAATATGGTGAAGATGTTTCTGATTTAATTGATAATTTAATTAAAATGGATAATATTAAATTAAATGATTATAATGAATCATCTAGTATTTATTTAAGGAAAGTATTAGTTGGTATTTCTGAAGATGTACGTGTATTAATAATTAAACTTGCAAGTCGTTTAGAAGAGATGCGTTTTGCAGAAGAATTAAGTGAAGAAGAAAGAAAAAGAATTATTAATGAAACAATGACAGTATTAATTCCTATAGCGCATCGTTTAGGTATTAATAGTATTAAATCTGAACTTGAAGATTTATGCTTAAGATATTCAAAACCAGAGGTTTATAATGAAATATTAGAAAAATTAGATGGTACTAGAGATGAACTTGCATCTGTTTTAGATGAAATGAAAGAATCTATTATAGATATTTTAACTAATCATGGAGTTAATTTTAAAATTAAATCTAGAGTTAAAAGTGTATATAGTATATATAATAAATTATCTTCTGGTAAAAAATGGAGTGATATATACGATATTTTAGCAATGCGTTTAATTGTACCAACAGCTGAGGATTGTTATTTAGCAGTTGGACTTATACATGCTAAATATAGACCAATTCCTAAAAGATTTAAAGACTATATTGCGATGCCTAAGGAAAATATGTATCAAAGTTTACATACATCTGTTTTTGGAATTGATGGATATATATTTGAAATTCAAATTAGAACTCCGGAAATGGATGAACTTGCTGAGCATGGTATAGCATCACATTGGTCATATAAGGAACATGGTACTAAAGTAGTTCAGAACTTAATGGAACAAAAGCTTGAAATCTTTAGAAATACTATTGATTTAGCTAAAAGTGAAGAATCTGATGAATTGTTCTTTAAAAGTATGGAAAATGAGTTATTATCTAAACTAATTTATGTCTATACACCAAAAGGTGATGTTATGGAACTTCCTGTTGGATCTACTCCAATAGATTTTGCTTATAGAGTACATTCTGGCGTAGGAGATACTACAGTAGGTGCAATAGTTAATGATACAATCGTTCCACTTAATTATGAACTTCAAGATGGAGATATCGTTAAAATAAATACTAATAATAGTAGTAAACCTAATAAAGATTGGCTTAATTTTGTTAAAACTAGTCAAGCTAAAAATAAAATTAAAGCATATTTTAGTAAACAAGATAGAGAAAAATATATTGAAAGTGGTAAAAATTTATTAGATAAAGAACTTCGTAAACAGCATTTAAGTTTTAGTAATATTTTTACTGATGAAAATATAAATAAAATATTAGATGAATTAAAACTTAAAGATGAAGAAGATTTATACTTAAGTATTGGTTCATTAAGATATACGGCTAATTATATTATTGGTCTTGTAAATAATGATAAACGTGATATTGCAGATGTAATGCTTGACAGAGTAAATAAGAAGACTTTTGAAGAAAAAGTTAATTATAAAAATGATATTATAGTAGCAGGAACAGATAATATATTAGTTAATCTTGCTAGATGCTGTAATCCAGTTCCTGGAGATGAAATAATTGGTTATATTACTAAGGGTGAGGGAGTATCAGTTCATAAGAAGAGTTGTCCTAATATAAAAGGAATAGATACAAGACTTATAAATGTTGAATGGAATAATTTAGATAGTAATAAATTATTTATAACAAGTATATATATTAAAACTAATAGTATGAAAAATCATTTACTTGATTTAGTTACTACAGCAAGTACTAGAAATATTAGTATTAATAGTATTAATGAAAAAGAAGTTAGTGACGCGATAAATTATCAAATGACAGTTAAAGTACAAAATACTGATGAATTAGCATTGTTTATTGAAGATGTTAGAAATTTAGATTTTGTAGTTGAGGTGGTAAGATGAAGGTTGTAATTCAAAGATGTAAAAGCGGATCTGTATCAGTTAATAATGAACTTATTAATAAAGTAGATAAAGGATTTGTAGTTTTAGCTGGTTTTCATGTTACTGATACGGAAGAAGATATAGATTATATTGTTAAAAAAATTGTTAATTTAAGAGTATTTGATGATGAAAATGGGGTTATGAATAAGAATATATTAGATGCTGGTGGGGAAATATTATCAATTAGTCAGTTTACTTTGCAAGCTATAACTAAAGATGGTAATAGACCAAGTTGGAATGAAGCTATGAAGGGGGAAGAAGCTATTAAGTTATATGAATTATTTAATCAAAAGTTAAATAATCAAGTTAAAACTTATGGTGGAGTATTTGGAGCTGATATGTTAGTTAAGATTGATAATGATGGCCCAGTTACAATAATTATTGATTCTAAAAATAAATAAAAACAAATGGATTAATTTAACCATTTGTTTTCTTTTGAATTCCAATCATAGATCCAATTGAGGATGCAGCAGTAATAATTGCGTAATATATTATTGTGTTGATCTCATAGTTATTCTTAAATAATAAACTAAAGATAAAAAATAGAAGTGATGTAATAAAACCTATAATTAATCCATTAATATAACCTTTTTTTAGGACCTTTTTACCAATAAAGAAACCACTAATTAGCATCGTTATAATCATAAGTATTAAAACTATTATATTTGATGTTTTAAGGCCTATTAAATTTAATAAACTAAGTATTAAAGATAAAACTATAATAGATGCTATAGGAATTACTAATATTTTTAAATAATTTATAAATGTATTCAAAAAAACCACCTAATACAAGGTATGTTATTTTTCTTTAGTTATGCATAAATTAGCACATTTTCCATAAGTTCTAGTAAGATTAGAGGCTCCTAATTTAGTTCCACCATAATACCTTACTACTAATAATAAATGATTATTTAAATTATT
>CACZRB010000017.1 GCA_902783555.1 uncultured Erysipelotrichaceae bacterium | reverse complement strand
GTCCAAAATGAACACCTGCTTCTAATAAGTAACTCATAGAAACAACAGCCATAATTTTCACAATCCTTTCGTTATTTACCCATAAACCTCTTCTTATCACACCAACCTTTGGCCACTAGGCGCAATAATCAGTTTATGTACATATTGGTTATAAAACCTTTTATATAATAGCAAAAATAACTATTTAAATCAATATTTATCTTTTACTTTCAGTAACATTTTAAAGTTTTTAACATACTTTATTTTTCTAATGCTAAAGATATTAATCTTTCAATTAATTCAGTACCATTTATTCCCATATTTTCAATTAACATTGGATACATAGAAATATTTGTAAAACCAGGCATAGTATTTATTTCATTAAAATATATCTTTCCTGTATCTTTATCTTTAAAAAAGTCACATCTAGATAAACCATGACCATCTAATATTTTAAAGATTTTTTTACTAGTTTTTCTAATATATTCACTTTCTTCATCTGTAATATTAGCTGGTATTAAAACTTTAGATTCTTTATCATTATATTTAGAATCATATGTATAAAACTCTCCATGAGGCAATATTTCACCTACATTTGATACTAATACATCTTCATTACCTAAAACTGCTACTTCTAATTCTTTAGCATTAATAGCTTTTTCAATTAATATTATATCATCATAACTTCCTGCCATTTTTAGTTTATTATATAGTTCATCTTCACTTTCAACTTTATAACATCCTACCGATGATCCTTGATTAGATGCTTTTACAAAAACTGGATAACCAAATTTTTTCTTTACATTATCTAATATATTTTCATCTTCCTCAAAATCATCATTTATTATAACAAATGAATCCTTTTTCTTTTTTATATATAAAGAAGGAACCATATTAATATTATAATTCTTTAATAAAATTTTAGTATAAACTTTATTTAAAGCAATAGATGATGACATTACATTCATACCTACATAAGATATTCCAGCAAGTTCTAATAATCCTTGAATCGTTCCATCTTCTCCGAACTTTCCATGTAAAATAGGAAATGCAACATCAAAAGTTCTTATATATGTTAAAGTATCCTTAACAATACTTGCATCTTCTAACCAATTATCACTTGTAAATATCATATTTTTAAGTTCATACCATATACCATCTTTAGATATACCTAAAACTTTAACATCGTGTTTTTTATCAATATTTTTATAAATATTTTGCGCACTCATTCTTGATACTTCATTTTCAGTACTTTGACCGCCAATTATTAATAATACTCTCATTTTACCTCCTATATTAAATTATTTATTTATAATACTTTTATGATAAAAGCCAAACTTTAAGTTTGACTTATTTTAAGTATATTATTTTTTTATCTAGAATTGTATGTTTAATTCTTAATTTTACATTATTGATGTAAAGAAAATTTTTTATTCATTTAAAACAAAGAATTCTGCTATTTTGTTTTAATTATTAATTTTAACTTCCTATTAAAAACATATTAATGTTCCTTTTAAATAAATCCCAAAGATTTGCTTTTTTAACATCTTCCGCAACTGTAATATCTATTTTTTTAATTAATGAACCATTAACTATTACTTCTAAATAACCTATTTTATCTCCGACTTTTACTGGAGCTTTTATAGGTTCTACTTTTATATTATAAGTATAATTATTTTCTTCATTAACCCCTTCTAAATTAGTAGCATCTGCCATTAATTTTAGATTTACTTGTTCTTTTTTCCCATTTAATACTTCAGCATATCCTAAATCTTTATCTGCACTTAAAATAGTTTTGATTTTATAATTTGCAAAACCATAGTTTAATAAATCAATAGTTTCGCTATTTCTAATCTGGCTTGTTGGTTCTTTCATAAGTACACTAATTAAGCGCATATCTCCTCTTTTAGCAGTAGCTGTTAAACAGTATCCAGCATTGGAAGTATAACCGGTTTTTAAACCATCTAAACCATTATAATATTTTATTAATTTATTAGTATTAACCATCCAAGTACTAGTTCCATCTGGTTTTTGTAAATAAGCTTCATATATACTAGAATACTTTAATATGTCTTCATGTTTTAATAATTCTTTTGCTATTAAAGCCATATCATATGCAGTTGTATAATGATTTGGATCATCTAATCCATGAACATTAGCAAAATTTGTATTTAAACACCCTAAAGTTTTAGCTTTTTCATTCATCTTACTTACAAAAGCATCTGTAGTACCAGAAATTGCTTCTGCCATCGCTACTGCTGAATCATTAGCCGATGCTACTGCAATAGATTTAATAAGCTCTTCTGCTTTAATTTCAGTATTAGGTTGTAAAAATACTTGTGATCCACCCATCGATGCAGCATTATTAGAAATTGGTATCATATCATTTAAATTAATTTTACCATCTTCAACTGCTTCCATAATTAAAAGCATAGTCATTATTTTAGTCATTGAAGCTGGGGCCATTTTTTCATTAGCTGTCTTTTCAAATAATACTTTTCCTGTTGAATATTCCATTAAAATACCAGCACTAGCATTTTGAGCTAAAGGGATATCTTCTCCTTTAACTGTTAAAGGTATTAACAATAAAGATAAAATTAATAATATTTTTTTCATAAACCACCTAATTAAATTTATTCTAAAAACATAAAAAAAGACTTAAAAATTAATGGGCATAAGTA
The DNA here is from genome assembly GCA_902783555.1 of uncultured Erysipelotrichaceae bacterium. GTDB lineage: Bacteria > Bacillota_I > Bacilli_A > RF39 > UBA660 > CAG-533. The sequence continues at coordinate 4,685 of CACZRB010000017.1, read as the reverse complement.
CCATGTATCTTTTCTAAGTCTTCATTAGTTAAATTATCAATTGTCCAATCATCATTTACTTTAGTTAAACTTAAAGTAAGAGTATAAGTAATTCTATCTTTAGATTTACTAAGTTCACTAATACGATATAATAGGCCTTTATTAGTATCATATACCCCATTATTTGCAAATTCATTAGGATTAGTACTAATATAATTATTAACATCATTATTAGCTTTAAAATAGTCATAAACTTCAATTTGAGCTGTAACAGTTGCATTATCACCATCTATTACTTCATCTTTTATCTCGTATGTTAAATCTTGATATTGTCTTAAATATACTTTTTTATATTCTTCAAATGTTGTATCATCTGCTGTTAATGTTTTTATATAATCATTTAACTCTGAAATTATAGAATCTCCATTATTTTGATAACTAGATAGTAACGCTTCAACTTTCTTCTTTGGCGTATTCATATTTCCACAACCACATAAACAAATCATTAATAAAACTAAACTAAACAATGATATAATTTTTCTTTTCATATTTGCTCCTTTATTTGTAATATTCCCATTAATTTACAAAATATACAAAAAAAGAAGCCTAAACTTCTTCATTATTTAAATCAGATAAAACTTTATCATAATTATTATTTAAATCAGTAATAAATATAGCAGTTAAATATTTAAAAGTATTTTCATCAATTTTATCATCTAAAAATACTCTATTATCTTTTTGAACCCTTTTATAGATTTTAGATTCATCGCCTACTTCATTATTTTCATCAAGCTTCACTGCTAAATAATAAATATCTCCATTTTGATTAGTTTCATCACATATATACCATTTTTCATTATTACTTAAGGTAAGAGTTTTATTTAAATAGTTATCGTTCATACTAGCCTCTTTTCATTCTATAAGATTTTTGAAGTTAATCCATTATCTTCACAAATCTTTTTAATTTCATTTAAGCTATTATTTAAAGAATTCATAGCTCCTTTTATTTCAGTAAGTTCATCTACTGATAAATCTTTATTTGATTTTAAAGTGGCATCTACATTATCAAGAGCTTTTTTAACTTTACTATACATCTTAGAAGTATAAAAACTTTGAGCAAATTTACTCTTAGTTATTACACCTAATGATGAAACACCTAATGATGTTAATAACATTGGTAATGCAGTAGCACCAATTATTGGATTTGCAAGGATTGTTACCGCAAGACCTGCAAGACCTGATACAAATATGGCACTTGAAACTTTATCTAAATTCTCAAGTTGTTCTACTAATATTACTTCAGGAAGTTCTTCTTCTACTATAGAAGATTCTTCTTTTATTTCAGATGATTCTTCTTCATTAATAGGCGCATTTTCTGCTACTAAAGCTTCAGTTTGCTCTTTTGCTTTATATTGCTTAAAATCAGTTGGATTGAAATTATCAATCATCATTTGATTACCAAACTGATCAATTAATAAAGCACCCTTACCAAATACTATTTCAACAGCATATAACATTCCACTTTGTAGTCTTTCAGTTGTAGGTCCAACATACTCTACTAATTTACTACTATCTTTAAATTTCTTAGCAATAGCATCTAAATCATGACTATCTACTTTCTTATTTCCAAAATTTTTATTAATTATTTCCTTTATATCATCATATTCTTTTCCAGTTAAAAATCCTTCTTTAGGGAAACTTCCCTTTAAACCTTCTAATACTAATGTACCATCTTCATTTATTTTTATAATTTTATATTTATGATTCTTCTTAATACCATTTTTAAAATATGTATCAATCACATTCTTTTTTTCTTCATCAGTTAAATTAGCCCTATCAAAGTATACTACATTTTCCCCAACTTTAAACTTAGATTTATTTTCTTTAGTTACTACAGTTTTAGCTTTTTTCTTTCTTTCTTCTAATAACTTTTTATACTCATCTATAGTTACAAAATATTCTTTTTTATAAAAGTTACCATTTTTTAATTTTAAAAACTCTTTATTTTCATAAGAAGCATCAAATTCATACACTTTACCTATTTTCATATTATCATTAGTCTTATATAATTCCGTAATATCATCAGCCTTATGATAGAAAACTAACTTTAATGTAGGTTTCTTTACTTCTTCTTTTACTTCAATTTTTTCTTCTACCTTTGGTTCTTCAATTTTAACTATTTTGACACTTTCTTTAGTTTTTTCTACTACATCACTATTTACATCAACTTTAGTTTTAGCTAATACAAAAGCATCTTTAGGATATGATGTATTAAATCCTTTTAATCTATAATTAACTTCATCTTCAAAGTCAACTTCATATTCTTTATTTACAACTAAACCTTCAAATGCTCTAGGATTAACTGTTACATTATGCATTTTTCCAGTAAAAATAACCATCTTAGCACCTTTAGGTTCATTTTTAACTAATGGCTTATTAAATATTTTAATAGGCTTATTATTAAAATCTTCTTTTATATTTTTCCATATTTCATCAAAATCTGCATCAATTGGAGCTTTTTCATTTTTAAATTCATCAATTATTTTATCAATTAACATGTTATCTATTCTTTTATTTTCTATTTTTACTTTTTCTTCTTCTTTAGGTGTAATTTTAGCTTCAATAGTTTCTTCCTCAATTTCTTGAGGTTCATTTACTATTTCCTCTTTAGTTTGAGTACTTTCTTGAACTTTTGCTTCTTCAACATTTTGTTCTACTTTTATAGTACTTACATAATCACCTGATCTAGTAACACCAAAACGATTATATAATTCGTTAATACTATTTTCTCTACTACTTTCATTAACAAAAGGAACACTTTCAATTGCAATAAAATTATTTGAAAGTCTTCTACTCTCATTCTTAGCATTAGTACTTAATGAAGAATCAGAAATTAAATCAGAAATTTTCTGAATATCTTCTCTTAAAGATTTTTGAAAGTTATTATCAATTGTTGGAATTTGTGCTTCTTTAACTTCAGTTAAAGATTTTTCTAAAGTTTCAATTAAACTAATATGATTCCTTATTTGCTCTCTTAAATTAGAAATTCTATTATTTAACATTCTAATATCTGTTTGAAGGCTTGGAATTTCTTCCATAATTTGAAAAGTTCTCTCTGTTTTATCTACTTGTGAAATATTTGCATCATTATCAAGCTCAATTAACTCATTTCTTAAATTATTATGATTGCTTCTTAACTTAGCTAATTCTTCTTCCATAGAAGCTAGTTCACGATTAAAAGAAGTTAATTCTTCTCTAGTTCTAGTTAAATCCAAATTTATATTTAATCGTTCTTCATTAGCTTTATTAGATAAAATATATTTATCCCCTAACTCTTTTAAAGTATCAATAAATGTAGATAATACACTGGAATCAACAATATTATAATTTTCATCATTAACAACTACATTGCGAATTTCTCTAAGATAATCTAAAAATCTTTGCTCAAAATCTTGATAATTAAAACTTTTAGTAGATTCATTTGAATTATTTTCTAATTCACTTAGCAACCTTTCTAAACCTATAGTTCTTACTTCACGATAAAATTTACTTGGTTCAGTTATTACATAACCACTTTCAAAAAATCTATCCATTAGATTTCTATCGTTCATAGTCTACCTTCTTTCTTCACAGCAAAAATAGTATAACACAAAATATGTGTTATACAAAATCTTCTTTAGTTAGTTTAGCTATTTTTATTTCATTTTCTAAATCTAAATCTTCTAAATTGTAACTATCTTCAATATTTTTTAAATTATTATCATTATCTCTTATTAAAGAAAGTCTAGTATTAATTCTTTTAGCATAATCTTCTAATACTTCTCTGATTCTAAAATCTACTTCATTTAAATCAGAGTCTAAAGTAATATTTTCATTTTCACTTAAAGTACTAATTTTATCTAAGAATCTTTTAGAAATATTATTTTTTTCTAATAATTCATCCATCTCCTTAGCATATTTAAGTACATCTGCTACTAATTCATCAATTTTTTCATTTAAAGATTTAACTCTAAAAGCAGCAAGTACCCTTTCTGTTGCTGTTTGTTCTTCAGCATTTTCAAATAATAAACTTGTATTCATATATATCAACCTTTCTAATATTAACTTTCTACAATTACAAATGGATTTGTTTTACTTCCTGGATTTTCAGTACCATTATTAAGCGTATATGTTACATCGGATTTTAACGCAATCGATGGGCGAAGATTATAATTAGTAGCCACGTGTTCACCATTTAAAGCACCATTATCATTTATACACCTAACTCTTGCTTTAACTTGTGGAACTGTAATATCATTAACACTTAACGGAGTTAAAAGCCAATAGTTATAGCCATTTTTTAAATAATAATTAATATTTGAAACTCCATATATAGCGCCTGCAAATGCAGCTTCATCTCCAGTTAAAAGCCCTATTTTATATCCACTTAACGTTCCATTTCCATAAACTGTATCTGCTGCAGTATATTTCGATAATTTAGTATTTCCTTCTATATTTTCGCATAATAAACTTGGACTTGCTGACGATGCTGGAAATGTTCGGCTTCTACCCATAAAATAAGTTGTTTCCGTACCAAATCCTGTTCCATTACTTACTGATTTATCGCCACACCATATTATATCTGCAAGCATTTCCTTTTCAGTACTTGTAAATGTTGACGTAGTCCCATTTACATAATCATACCATGCTTTTAAATTAGTAAGAAT
>CACZRB010000016.1 GCA_902783555.1 uncultured Erysipelotrichaceae bacterium | reverse complement strand
TTACCTATTACAGTAAAGTTCTTAGTAGCAAATGGTGTACTACTTGGAATAATACTATTTGCAACAATACTATTTCCACCATCTAATACTATTTCTAGAGTACCTGCTTCTAAATTTATCGTACTTGTTTTTTCATTACCTGTTATTTTAGCAAAAAAATATGCATAAGTTATTCCACTTACTACTAGAAATAATGCTACAATTGCACCTATTATTATCCATTTATTATTTTTCATTTAAATCACCCATCATTATATTATCTATTACTATAATGATACAATAAATAACCAACTTTGGCAATATTATAAAAAGTAAAAATGATTAGCTTTTTAGCCAATCATTTACTATTATTTAAAAAGATTTTTCATTATTGCATTTAAACCTTTATTAATAACTTTATCTACTGATTTATTAACAACTTTTTTACCTAATTTATAAGCTGGATTATTTTTTCTAGCTCTTTCTGCTTCTTTTTCAGCTTTTTCTAATTCTCTTTGTTCTTTAAGAGCTGCTTTTTCTTCAGCTATACGTTTCTTTTCAGCTTCTTTTGCTTCTTTTTCTTCTAATTTTTTCTTTTCTTCTTCTGCTTTTTCTTCTTCTATTTCTTCATATTTTTTAGTAACTTTTTCATAAGCAGAATCGCTTTCAACTTTTTCATCATATTTACCAGCAAATTCACTATTATTAATAACTTTATTACGTTTCATATCATCAATAGTACCCATTTTACTTTGTGGTGGTAATATCGTACATTTTTCTACTACCTCAGGTTCTCCTTTTTCATTTTGAAAACTAATTAAAGCTTCTCCAGTACCTAAATTAAGAATTGCTTCTTCAGTATTAAACTTAGGATTAGTTCTAAAAGCATTAGCAGCAGCTTTAACAGTTTTTTGCTCTGTTGGGGTATATGCCCTTAAAGTATGTTGTACTCTATTACCTAATTGACCTAATACTTCATCTGGAATATCAGTAGGTCCTTGAGATATAAAGTATAAACCTATGCCTCTACTTCTAATTAATTTAACAACTTGAGTAATTTGTTTTAAACGATATGCTGGCATACCATTAAATAAAAGGTGCGCTTCATCAAAGAAGAATACTAATTTTGGCTTATCTAAATCTCCAACTTCAGGCATTGTATTAAACATTTCTGTAAGTAGCCATAATAAGAATGATGCATAAAGATCCGGACTATTAAATAATTTAACAGCATGCAATATATTAATATAACCTCTACCATCAGTTTCATTTCTAATAAAATCTTTAATATCTAAGGATGGCTCTCCAAAGAAATTATCAGCACCTTGGTTTTCTAATGTAAGAAGGCTTCTTTGAATAACACCAATACTTCCTGTCGTAATATTACCATATTTAGTTATATAATCTTTACGATTATCACCAATATATTGTAGAGCACTTCTCAAATCTTTTAAATCAATTAATTCTAATCCTTCATCTTTAGCTATCTTAAAGCAGATTGCTAAAACTCCTTCTTGAGCTTCAGATAAACCTAACATTATAGATAATATTTCAGGTCCAACTTCACTTACCATTGTTCTAATTGGATGACCATATTCACCATAAAGATCCCAGAATCTTACAGGATATGATTTAAAATCAAAATCCTTAATTCCTAATTTTTCTAATCTTGAAGTAATATTTTCATTTGCTTCTCCAACTTCAGCACATCCAGCTAAATCACCTTTAACATCAGCTAAAAATACAGGAACTCCAGCATCTGAAAAACTTTCTGCCATTACTTTTAATGTAATAGTTTTACCAGAACCAGATGCTCCAGTTATAAGACCATGACGATTAGCCTTATCTAAAAGAATACCAAGTTCTTTTTTATCACTTTTTCCAACAATTACCTTATTATTTAAATACATATTATACCTCCTAAAGTATTTCTTAACTAAATTTTAACACATTTTTTATTAATTCCAAAGATTATTTGGATATTCATTATTAGTTATTAAATTATTAATAGCTTTTTTTACCATTAAAACATCTTCTTTATATGTTACTCCATACCAATTACTTTTAGTATGTAAAACTTTAACTGTAGCATATTTTTCATTATTAGCCTGTCCTAATATATCTGGAATTAAAAATTCACACTTATCTAAGTTTCCTTCATTTTCTTTAAAGAATATATTAATTTTTTCCTCAATATAATCAAAAATAGATAAATCAAATGCTAACATATTCATTGAAACTAAGTCATTAGGCTTAATAATAAATTCTTTCTTTCCATTTAATGGAGTACATCTGATAATATTATCATCTTTAACAACCACACTTTCTGTAATTGAAATTAAATTATTATTTTCATCAATTTTTAAAATTCCTCTTTTAACAGCACCACTTGATGTTAATGTTTTATCAGCTTCATACCCAACTGTAGCATAAGTTTTAATTAAGTGATTATCTAAAAAATTCTTAGCGCTTATAAATGCATCTCTACCATAAAAATCATCAGCATTTATAACAACAAATGGTTCTTTTACAGTATCTTTAACGCAATATATTGCTTGAGCTGTTCCCCATGGTTTTACCCTATTTTCAGGTATTTTAACAAATGAAGGAATATTATCTATTTTTTGAAATACATATTCTACAGGTATATAAGGCTCTATTCTTTTTCCAATAGTATCTTTAAAAGTTTGATAATTTTCTTCTTTAATAATAAAAATTATTTTATTAAATCCTACTTTTAATGCATCGTATATTGAATAATCAATAATAAACTCACCATTAGGCCCTATTTGTTCAATCTGTTTAAGACCTCCAAATCTTGAACCCATACCTGCAGCCATAATAACTAACTCCATATTATTAATCTCCTCTAATAATATTGGTTATATCTTTAGATTCTAATATATTATCTAAAAATTCCATCATATTAATACCATATTTAGGTTTTATATATTCATATATATGTAAATGAGAAAGAACCTCATCATTAATTAAATTACCCTGTTTTTTATTATATTCAATATGTTTATTCATTTGAAATATAACAGCTTCTTTATATGATTTAAATCTATGAATACCTCGATTATCATAATCAGCATGTTCAAATAAACAATATTCATTAGTTATTTTATCTTTATAAATTAAATATGTATGAGTAGAATAATTATTATCATAATCAAATAGAAACCAAATAAAATTTGTTTTAAACTCGTAGTTATGTTTAGTAAACCAGTCACGTTCTAATTCAACTTGATCCCAACAATGTCCAATTCCATAAGTTAATAAATAATCTGGACTTGCTAAACCATAAACACTACCTACAGCCTTTTGAAAAATCTCATTTTGTTCATTACTTCCATCATTAGTATAGTTTACTCCATCAATTCCATGAAAACCATATTTTATATACTTATTCATAAAAAGCATAAGTTCTTCTGGAGTATTTACTTTTTCATATTCAACTATCATTTTAAGTTCATTTTACCTTCCCTAAATATTTTATCATTCATAACCTTTAAGTTTTCAGATATCTCTGGTTTAAAATCCATATTATTTAAAATATCTTTTTCTAAATCTACTCCTGGAGCAATTTCAATTAACATTGGACCATTTTCTGTAAGTTTAAATACACATCTTTCTGTTATATATAATACTTCTTGATTGTTTTTTATAGCTTCTTTAGCACTAAAAGTAATTTGTTCTACATTTTTAACAAATTTTTTCTTCTCTCCTTCATGGTTAATTATAAGCTTACCATCTTTTATTTCTTCATCTAAACCTTTAGCCATAAAAGTTCCCATAAATACTACCTTTTTAGTACTTTGAGTAATATTAATAAATCCCCCTGGACCAGTTACTCTTGTACCAAATTTAGAAACATTTACATTACCATTTTTATCAACTTCAGCAAGTCCAACTACACACATATTTAATGCCCCACCATTATATGCATCAAACTGCTCAGCTGTAGGTATAACTGAATCAGGATTTACCGTAGCTCCAAAAGCAACTCCTCCAGTAGGTACTCCCCCTGTAGTTCCTGATTCTACTGATAAATGAATTTTTTCAGCAAAGCCTTCTTCAGCAGCAGCATTTGCAACTGAATCAGGCATACCTACGCCTAAATTTATAACATCCCCTTCTTTTAACTCTAAAAATGCTCTTCTACCACAAACTTTTCTTTCATCTAAAGGACGCACTTCAATACTAGAAAGTTCTATTCTCTTATCACCAGTTACTTCTGGCATATATACTGGTAAATTATAAGGCGCTAAACTCATATCAGGCTTACTTACTACAACATAATCTACATATGTAGAATTTATTAAAACATTTCTTGCTTTAAAAGAATTAGCCGGTTTTATTTCCTTAACTTCTACAATTACAATACCACCATTATTATGAGTTGCAATAGCCATATTGTATTGTTCACCAATTACTGCCTCTTCTTCTAAAGAAATATTACCATTTTCATCAGCATATGTTGCTTTTAAAAGTGCTACATCTGCTTTAAATGATTTATAAAATAAATTTTCTTTTCCTCCAATGTTTACAAGTTCAACAATTGGTTCTAATTCTTTAGCTTTATCATTAGCACGACATCCTTCTAATCTTGGATCTGCAAAAGTATTTAAACCAATATGAGTAATAATACCAACTTCACCACCAGCCATAGCACGATATAAATGATTTATTACCCCAAGTGGAACAGCAAATGCAGGAAATTTATTTTCACCAATAGCATTACCAAATACTTTACCTTGGCCTAAGTGAGCACATATAGCTCTTCCTACCAATCCATCTTTAGCAAGCATATTCATACCTACTTCATCAGTTGTTAAATTACCTGGTGATATCCCACAAGACACTCCAATATTTTTTGGATGACCAGTATTTAAATATGAATCACGTACAGATTTAATTAAGCTTTCAGGAGAACCAGAACCACCAGATCCAGATATTAATACCATATCACCATCTTTTATTAAACTACCTACTACTTTTTCATCTATTATTTTCAAAGTAACCACCTCTACTTTAAGTTTAACATAATGCCAAGAAAAAAAGAAGATTCAAATCCCCTTTTAAATTTAAAATATATTAGAAATTAATAATAATAAATGTAAAAACATCAATTACGAATATACCTAATAGAATAAATGATATTATTGTCATTTTTTTCTCTGGAACCTTTTTTACAATATTAAATACTTTTGGTAATAAAAAGTATATTAAAAATAATCCTGCAAACCCAAAAGCTGCAATACTTCTAGCACATACATATCCATGTAAATTACCAAAATTCCATATTTCTGTATTATAATCCCATAATCTTTTATCAAGAAATTCATATAATACCCATCCTGTTACATATTCTAATGTTCCAAGCAATATAGTATTTATAAAAAATATAAGCCAAGGATTTTCTTTATAACGATACGTTAATACTACAATAGAAACTGCTCCAAAACCATAAATTGGAACAAATGGTCCATAAGAAGTCCCTCTTTTAGTAAAGTATCCTAAACTATAACGATAAAAAAACTTTCCCAAATAAAACCAAAAATTGCCCCTATAATTAGTATTATTATTAATATATTAATAGAATCTAATTCACTTATTTTTTGATCTTTAAATATTTTATTTTTATTTTTCATAAATGTTTTTTACTTTCTTAAGCTTTTATTTTTTCCAGTTACTAATGCAAATATTCCATATAGATTATTAAACTGTTTTAAAGAAGATTTTTTATCAGCCTTAGCCATTATTTTACCTTCTAAATATTTAGTTTTACTCCAAGATAAATTTAAAAAATTACACCTAGAAGTACTTTCAAATATTAAATCTTGAATATCTTCTGGCATACTTTTAAATAATTCAAAATTATTAAGTTTTCTATTATTTATTATTCTATTATCCATAACAATAACTGGAAATGGAAACATATGATGAATAATACCATCTACTATAATCTTAGCATCTATAGTATTTTCAAAATCTTCTTTATACCATGTATATGCATTTATTACTGCTTCAACTGGATGACGAAAGCCATGCTTATTAGTAAATCTATTTTCCTTTGCAAGTTCATTATTCTGCCATGGCATAGTATATAAATCATGGAACATAGATATTTTTAAAGCTAAATCTAATCTATAATTATTATTATTTAAATACTTTTTTGATAATTTATAAGTAGTAATTGTATCTTCTATAATATGCTGGCCTAAGGTCATATTTCCATGATGAAGAAATTCTTTTGTTAATCTTTTTTGAAATTCTGGATGAATATATATATGATTAACTACTTTAAAAATTTCATCTATTTCATTTTCGGTTAATTTATAATTACTTAATATTTCTTTTAAATCTACGGCATTCATAAAATCACCTTAGTTAATTATACAAGATTTTTTTATTTATTAAAAGGTCAATTAAAAAACTACAAACATCTTACGTATTTTTAACAATTCTTATTCTATTCACATAATAATATTCATAACAAGACTTTATAATACTAACAAGTGGCGTCGAAATAAGCATACCAATAATACCAAAGAAATAACCAAAAATAATAATACCAATAATTATAAATAAAGGACTTATATTTAATGATTTACTCATAATAATAGGATGTAAAATAGATGACTCAATAAATTGCAATAATATTATTAATCCTATAACAATTAATCCAAATTTAGAACTTATAGAAAAAGCTACTAAAACAGCTGGTACTCCTCCAATATATGGACCAATATAAGGAATAATATTAGTAATTGATATAATAATAGCAAATAATAAACTATATGGCATTTTAATAAAATAAAAACTAATAAGAGTCATTAAAAATAAAATAAGCGTATCTATTAAAGTTCCCCTAACGAAAGCTTTTAAATTTAAGCTTATATCATTAGCTAAATTTCCTGGAATATATTTACTTATAAATTTAGTTACGCCCTTATGTCCTACTAAATAGAAATAAGATATAAAGATACTATAAAAAGTATTAAGTAATATAATTTTAGCATTATTAGTATAATTACTTACCATAGTTAACACTTTAGTTCCAAGGGTATTAATATCAATATTATTTTTAATATTGTTAGGTAATTTATGATAAAAATTTATTACATTAGGTATTAGATTTTTTACTTCTTTAACTACAACTGGTATAAAAAAATATCCCATTATTCCAAGTATTATAGTTATTAATATATAAGTTATAGCAGAGCTTATTTTTATATTAAAATAATTATTAAATTTAAGCATAATTGGCTTTAATAACCAAGCAATAACGTATCCAATAAAAAGTGGCGAAATAACACTTATAATAGTATAACAAAAACCAATTAACTTACACTCTTTTATAATAATTAAAATAAGTAAAAAGTTAAGTAATATTAATAATACTTTTTTTAATAAATTTTCTTTTACTTTATTTATCATACTATTATTTTGATATAAAAAAAGAGTTTTATACTAAAAACCCTTAATTAAACATTTCGGCAGTATCATCAATCATGGTATTTACTTTAGATTTAATTCTATTTTTATTTTTACTCATATTGGTTAAACCCATATATACTCCAATTCCAGCAGCTGCACCTACCATCATCATAATTTTATCTCTCATTTTAACACCTCAAGTTTATTTTAACCATTATAATCCAAATTATGCATTATTTTATCAGTTAAAGTAGTTTTTCTAACTTCACTATAATTATTTAAAATACATTTATTAAATGCTTCAAAAGAACCAATTAAAACTAATGACTTTTTAGCTCGTGATACACCTGTATACAATAGTTTATTATAGAGCATTCTAGAAAATGATGGGCTCATAGGCATTATTACATGTTCAAATTCTGAACCCTGACTTTTATGAATACTCATAGCATAAGCATGAGTAATACTCATAATTTCATCTCTTTTATAAGATACATTATGGCCATAATAATTAATTATTAAAAAGTCCATTTTAGAATCTAAATTTACTTCTTTAATATATCCAATGTCACCATTATAAATATTATTATCTGGATCATTTACTAAATTTAAAACTTTATCGCCTTCTCGATATATAACAGGACCTATTTTAACTTCACACTTTTCTTTATCTTTAGGATTAAAAATATCTTGAAGCATTATATTTAAATTATCAATACCATTTTCTCCTTTATACATAGGGGCTAATACTTGAATTTTAGAAATATCCATCTTTTTCTCTTTAATCTTTAATAATACTTGCATTAAATATTCTTTTATTTCATGACTTGATGCAGTAATAAAATTAAAATCATCTTTTTTTATCAATGTATCCTCATCTAAAATACCATCTTTAATATTCTGAGCCAATATAGGTATAAATGAATTTTCACTTTGACGATAAATACTCTTTAAAGATATATGATTAACTCCTGCTCTAATCATATCAGAAAGTATTAAACCAGGTCCAACAGATGGTAGCTGATATTCATCTCCTACAAATATTATTTTAGTATTAATATTTATTCCTTTAAATAATGAAGATAATAGATGATTATCAAGCATACTTACTTCATCTACAATAAATAAATTATATGATAATTTATTAAATTCATTAATACCAAAAGTATTATTTTCTTTATCCCATTTTAAGAATCTATGAATTGTCATAGCTGGCATATTAGATGTTTCACTCATTCTTTTCGCTGCTCTTCCTGTAGGTGCTAGTAAACAAATATGCTCTCTTACTCCATCAGGCGATAAATTATTTAAATAAGCATACATTTTAACTATACCTTTAATAATAGTAGTTTTACCAGTTCCAGGACCACCAGTTATAATACTAATATTATTTTCTAAAGCACATTTAATAGCCTCTAATTGTTCTTCATTATATATAATTCCAAGTTCTTCTTCAACTTTTTTAATTAAACTCTTAAATCTTGTTAATTTACTCTTTTCTTTTTTCATTAAATAAGAAATACTATTTGCATTATTAAGTTCATCTAAAAAGTCTTCCATTAAATAATATTTTTCACTTTGAGTAATAATTAACTTATTATTTGCTAAAGTAATTAAATATTCACTAATATCTGTATTTATTCTATAGGTTTTTTTTAAATATTCTACAATTTCTTCTTTAGTTAGATAAATATCCCCATTTGCAAAACATAAGTTTTTCATTCCTTCAATAATACATGCTTTTATTCTTCTAGGATCTTCTTTGTCATTTTTATCTAAGAATATACTATCTAATTTTTTAAAATCAATTTCTCCTACTAAAAAGTATATATTTTCGTTAATTAAATCTAATATTTTCTTACCATAACTATTCATTAAATTCATGGTTTCTTTTACTGTAAAACCTAAATTTTTAAGTTCTAATATTTCTTTATCGGCATCAAAATATTTAACAACTGAATTATATATACTAGTTGCTTTTTTATCAGTCATTTTAGGTACTAATAATAGATTTTCTTTATTATCTTTAATTTTTTCTAATGACTCTTCACCAAAAGTATCATATATACTTGTAGCAAGTTTTTCCCCACATCCCTTAACAAATGAACTTGTTAAAAAATCAATTATTGCATCTTTACCTTCTGGTTTTACTTTTTCATAGTTCTGTACTCCAAACTGATATCCATATCTATTATGAAATATATAATTACCATATAATATATATTTTTCATCTTTATTAATATCAGCAAAATATCCTGTAAATGTAATTGTCTTATTTACATTAATATCCTCATCATCAGTTTCTAATACTTTAAAAAGCCCGACTTTATAGCCAGAATCTGCTTCAAAAATTGTGTTTTTAAATTTACCTTTTATATAACTCATAAGTAATATTATATATCATTTTCTAAAAAGAAAAAAGATTATTTTAAGAAGTTCATAACTAAACTTATAATTAATAGTTATATCATTCATTTTACCAAAACTCCTTCTTATATATTCTTTTAATATAATGATGTTTTAAAGCAATATATTATATAAAGTCAAGCACTATCATTGGACTTATAATATATTGTAATTCTAGTAATCATCTTAAAAAACTAACAAAAAAGATAGCAATTATTTTATTTTTCTTGCTACCTTTTCTTTATATAAAGTTTTTTGAAAAGCATTTATTATATCGTCTTGAAATGTTAAACCTGTTTCTAAATTTTTTGAAAAAAAGCCATTACCAGCTGGAGAAAAACTAACTACTTTAATTCCTTTATTTATATTATTATTCTCACAAAATGGATTAATAGCACTTAAATAAATATTATTATCTTTTCTTCTCATAATTAATCTATTAATTGTCTCCTTTTCAAATTCATCTTCTAGGTTACAATATACATCTGAAAGCCAAACTATTAAATCATCTTTTTGATAACTATATTTATGTGAAAAATAATACCTATTATCCATTATTTCAACTAATGATTTATATAAAACTCTATCTAATTCTTTATTTATGCATATAATACTATTCGTATAAAATGTATAAGTAAATTCATCATAGAAAAACGCTAATTCTAAAACTTTTTTATCATTTTCATATATTACAACTCGATTATTTTGTAAATCACAAACTAATTTCATTTAACTAATTCACCATAAATGTTTAAACCATCTATCTTTTTAATTTTAACTAAATAATCTTTATTATGTTCTAATTTTTCTTCTATTATTACCTTCATATAATTAGATGTATGTCCTACAGAATTATTATCAAAGACTTCTTCAATTAAAACATTAAGAACTTTTCCAACAAACTTTTGATAGTATTCTTCTTCTAATTTATTAGATAGTTCAATCATTTTATGAGTACGTTCTTTTTTAGCTGTATCACTTACAATATTTTTCATGCGAGCAGCGCCTGTTCCATCTCTTTTAGAAAATGGAAAGACATGTACTTTGCCAAATTTAATCTTTTTAACTGTTTCTAAACTTTCATTAAAGTTTTCTTCTGTTTCAGTAGGAAAACCTACTATTAAGTCAGTTGTAATATTAATATCAGGTCTAATAGTTCTTATTTTATCAATAATTCCTATATATTCTGAAATATCATATTTACGATTCATTTTCTTTAAAACATCATTAGATCCACTTTGAATTGGAATGTGTAAGTGATTGCAAATCTTAGGGTTATTTTTAAGTTCTTCCAAAAATTCATCATCAATTTCTGTTGCTTCTATACTGCTAATTCTTATTCGCTCTAAATTATCAATTTTACTTATTTCTTTAATAAGTTCAGCAAATCTTGGATAACTTCCAGTATGAATACCAGTTAATACAATTTCTTTAAAACCATTACTAGCTAAATCTTTAATTTCATTTACAGCTTTATCAAAATCTTTATTACGAATATTTCCTCTAATATATGGAATTATACAATAAGTACAATAGTTATTACATCCATCTTGAATTTTAACAAATGCTCTTGTACGATCATAATAATTAGTAATAGACATGTCTTCAAATTCTTCATTTTGTAGATTACTAAAACTAATCACTTTTTCATGATTATTTTTAAAATTATTAACTAATTCAACTATTTTAGTTTTGTCTTTATTACCAATTAAAATATCTATACCTAAGCTTTCTAATTCTTCTTGATGATGCTGACTAGAACATCCACAAACTACCATAATAGCATTAGGATTTAATCTTTTTAAGCTTCTTATTACTTTACGACTTTTTGAGTCTGCTTGATTTGTAACTGAACATGTATTAACCACAAAAATATCTGTATTTTCAGGGCCAAATGCTATTTCATAATTATCTTTTAAAAATAAACTTTTAATAACTTCAGATTCATAAGTATTTACTTTACATCCTAATGTTTCTATCCATATTTTCATATACTTCACCCCTATAAACAAAAGTATTTTATCATAAGAATAAGAAAAAAGCCATATTAGGCTTTAAACTATATTCGTTATTTCAATATTATCAATAACTTCATTACCCGCTAAATCTCTTGCATAAACAGTATAGATACCATTTTCTTCAACTCTTATTTGATTATTATCTACTATAGTTCCATTATTAATAAAATAATCTGAATTTTTTGTACCTTTAGCATACTTTATGATATCAATACCTTCTTCATCATAAGCGTTTACATTTATTAAATAAAAATTATTTTCCATTTGACCCCAAACTTTAAGATTTCTTATTTTTATTGGGCCAAAGCTATAACCACCATGAAATCTATAAGCAATTTTAATATACATAATATCTGAATTAAATCTACCATAATTTTTCCAAGTTAATAAATCTGCATACCAATAAATGTCATTTCGCCATTCATTTAAAGTTAAACCATTAGCATGTCCATCAAAATCTTTTCCGTTTTTATCAGTAGTAGAATTATAACTTGAATTATAATATGATGCTTCCCAATATACTCCACCTTGTTTAGTACTTGTTCCATTTGGCGTTGCTACTGTTGTATAAGCATCATATGTAGTATACCAAAAATCACCATTAACTGGTATGTAATCTGAAGTAGCATATGTTTTAGACTTATTACTATTTGTATATGAATTATTATAAGAAAGAACTCCATCTTCAACTACTACTCCATCATATGTCCATGTATTGTCAAAAGGAATTGCTAAATATGTAACTTTATCTAAAGTAAGTGATGGTGGCGTAATTTCTTGAGGACTTCCAATTATTATTTTTCCTCTAAATCTTGCTCTTTGATTATCATTTTGATCTTCTCCTGTTTCGGGGAAATATATTTTTAATATATAAGTATGCCTTTTACTATTAGCATTCGTAAATGTTCCTATTCCTAAATACTGAGTCCCTATTCCACTGATTATTCTACCACTAGTGTCTTCTATTGGTATGCCATTTTCATTTAAAGTGTTTTCTAAAGTATAAGTTAGACTTTCTTCAGTAAAGCTATTTTCTTCTATTTGGATACCTATTTTATAATACATATTAATATTTGTTGTATTTGTTCCGGTTATAGTTATAGTTTTAGTTGCCCATTCACTTGTTTTAGGATAAATGCCAGATAGCTCAATAATATTTGAGTTTTCTAAATACTCTATTAACATCTTTCCCGCTTTTATAGATAGTGTACTTGTATTTTCTGCACCTATTATTCTTGCTGTAAAATAAGCGTATGTTACTCCTACCATAAGTAGTACTAAAGCAAAAAGTGATAAAGATATTATTAATTTATTTCTTTTTTCCATAGAAAAATAGGCCTCTACTTTCTAGGTCTATTATAGCATTAATTATATCCCTATAACAAGAGACATAATTATTAATTATTTAACTAATGGCTCAAATTATTTTGTAATTGTTTTAAAGTTTTAAGAAATTCCTCTTCTTTATCATAACTCATTAACTTAACATTTAATTTAGGTAATTCTATTTCACTAGTATTATTTAAATCAAATTTTTTTACCTTTAATTCTGGAATTTCATATTCATATTCATCATCATAATTAAATTGTAAATTTGTTTTAGTTTTAACAAGTTCATCATAGCTAATAATAGCATTATTTTCTTGTTCCTCTTCATAACTAGTTAATTTTACAGCTTCTGGTTTATAATTTTTTTCTATATCTTTAGCAACTGCTTCTAGATCAAAAGTATCTTTTTTATTTTCAATATTTACATTTAATAAATCATCTTCTAAAGAACCTTCTTCATCAGAACATTTAATTAAATAAACAATATATATAAATAATACTATAAGTAAAAATGTTCCAATAAAGAAGAAATAATCTCCCATACTTAATGAATATATAAATCCAAATAAATTTTCTAAAGTTTGTCTCATTATTATCACCTAAATTTCCTTCTATTATAATTCTTTTTTTAAAATAATCAAGATATCATAATTATTGCTATCATACTAATCAAGTTATTTAATGCATGAACTGCAATAGGTACCCATATATTATCTGTTTCAACATATACGTATGCAAGATATACCCCCATCGTAACATATACAATTGAATAAGTTAAAGCTACAGACATACTTAAATCAGTTGGAAATATATGCATAAAACCAAATATTAAACCAGATAATATAATAAAAATATATTTATTATTAATAACTTTTCTTAAAGATAATCTAAATATTCCTTCTTCAACAATTGGTGCTAAAATTGCAGTTGAAATAAGCATCATTAAAGGAGCTGATGAAGTTAAACTTACTATAGCGTTTTGATTTTCGCTTTCTCCTATTTGAACACCTATTATTAACCCTACTATACTTGTAATTACTGAAGAAGCTATTTTTATAGCTAAGAATATTGCAAAATATTTTAATATTAAATCACCATATTTTTTAAAACCATTCTTTACTTCCTTATAATCGGCTCTAAAATATCTTCTATATATTAAATATACTCCTAAAGCATAAATAAGTTCTAATAAACATTCTAAATAATTAAGATCTTTAGCATCAAATTTGTCAGTATTTATTCCAAAACCTTGTAAAAATTCAACAATAATGCTTCCACCTAAGAAAAACATTAATATTACACCTATAAACTTAAATAAATCTTTTTTTCTCATATTAACTCCTTTTTATAATAATTTAGCAACAATTAAGCCGGAAAATAATTCATAAAATATAAATGTTAAGATACTAAATGCTATATTAGCATTCTTCTTATATAAATAAGAAAGTAAAATAAATAATACAAATTCGTCTATTACATCTATAAATACAGCCCCAAAATTTCCTCCAATTAGAAATCCTTCATATAAAGCATATAATAACCCACTTAGAAAAGTACCAGCTTTACCTTTAACTAAATTATTAATTCCAAGTACAAATATTGCCACTTTAACAAATGGAATAATTATTATATTTATGATAAATTTTACTATTAAATCAAAGTCAAATGTTTCGTTAAAAATATTAATAAAATTAAGACCACTATAGGGAGTATTTAAATTACTTGCTATTAGTTTAACAATATAATTTGTTATCATCATAGCAATAAATACTACTATATAAGATATAATTGTATATAATACATTACTTCCAAATTTATTTTGATATTTAGAAAATGCACTTCCTATTTCTCTACCATATATTATATAGATTAATATAAATTCTAAAATGTATATTATAAGTTTAACTACTAAATTATTTGATAACTCTATACCAATTAATCCAAGTATTTTGAAAAAATATTCTTCTATAAATAATACAATCAGAATACTTAAAAATAATTTTATAAAATTTACTAAAAAATCCTTCATAATAATTACCTCTAACATAATTATTATAAAGCCAATATGTAAACTTTACTAGTTTAGATTGTAAATTATTTGTAAGTTGACATAAATTTAGACATTAATTATATCTTGTTTTTTTATTATATATACTTTTTTATTTTTATAGAAACCATAAAAAACATCTTTAAGTTCTAAATCTTGTTTTTTTAAATAATAATATAACCATATCTTACTCTTTTTTATTTCTTTTAAAGTTTTATTTTGAATAACTCCATCAACTATTAAAGCAATTGGATAATTACTATTTAATTTTAATATATTATATTTAAAGATGCTTAATTTTCCATTAGTTTCTAATATTGCATATTCTACTTCATCTAACGACTTAATACCATTACTTCTTAAACTTACAAGAAGATCATCTAAACTATATCTTTGTTTTACCATTTCTTTGTAATTAATAATACCATGATTAATTATAAGACTAGGTTTTCCTGAAATTATAGTTCTAAAAACTCTAGATTTTATAGAAACAAATGCTAATATTATTTCTACTATTACTAATAACATTATTGGAATGATAGTTAAAAAGATAGATTTATCAATATTTTCAATACTAATTGCAACTAATTCAGCAATTAAGATTGATACTATTAAATCAATAACCCCAAGTTGACCTACCTCTCTTTTTCCCATTAAACGATATGCAAATGTTACAAAAAAATAGAAAAAAACAGTTCTAAATGCTGTAGTTAACAATTCCATTATTATCACCAATAATATAATGGGATTATTAATATTTATTTAAACAAAAAAAGATTAGAATTTCTAATCTCTTATGAAGTACCACTAGTAAACATCATTAGGATTGATATTACAAGTAATACCATAATACCAGCACCAGTACAAACAAGCATGGTCATAGTTTTACTTTCCATTTTATCTAATCTTTCTTTATATCTAGAATCTCTGGCTTTTTGTTGTAAGTTAGAGATATTCCTTGAGAAAGTTAAAAGTTGTTCTTGTTTTCTTTCTTGACTTCCTAAACTTAAACGATATAAAAGTCTCATCATACGCATTGAATCTCTAACTGGATAATCTCT
>CACZRB010000015.1 GCA_902783555.1 uncultured Erysipelotrichaceae bacterium | reverse complement strand
TAATAATAATTTCTTTCATCAAAATCACCAAAATTTCTTAATAAATATACCATAAATATTAAACTTTTCCAAAACTTGTGTTATAATTTATATAGAAAATTAAGGGTGGTTATATGAAGAATAAGAAAAACTTAAAAGGTTTATTAATAATTGGTATTGGTTTAATCGGGCTTATTACAACTTTAATTGTAAATAATACAATTGAAAATGATTTATTATGTATTATTTTAATGTTTGCTTTTTTATTATTAGAATTATATGGATTATCTAGTATAATAAAGAATAAATATGAATTTAGGTGATACCATGTACAAAAATACTATTAAACAATCTCTTGAATATATAAGACCTTTTTTAATTGGAAGATTATTTTATGAAAATAAATATGTATCAAATGATATATCAACTTTAATAGTACTTAATGATAATGGAGACATCTTAACTACAGCTAGAAATGCTGATGTTTTTATGGCAAGTACTGATTATACTGAAACATATCCTCCAATTCTTAAAGAAATAAGTGAAGCTAAACCTAAAAATATTCCAAAAATAGAACAAAAATATGGAATTACTAAAGATACAATAGTAGGAATGCATAATATTTTAATTGATATAGCTGATAATCCAGGTAAACTTAAGATAATTAAACATCCATATTTAGATATGGCAATTATATCTATTGAAAATAAAAAAGATTTATTAGTTAATAAATTCCCCAAATTTACAAATAAAAAAATAGAACCCGGAGAAGAGTTATGTACTCTTGGTTTTGCCTTTCCAGAATATAAAGCTTTTAAATATGATGAAAACGAATTTAAAATTAAATCTGACTTTGAATTTATGAACTTTCCAATATTTCCAACAACAGGTATAATGCAAAGAAATATTGCTGATAAGGAAAACAAAGTAACTATGTTTGAAATGTCTAATTTGATAGTGCCTGGTCAAGAAGGTGGCCCAATATTAAGTAAAGATGGCTCCCTATATGGTATGATTATTGGTTTTAAAGTAGTTAATGACTTTGCTGGATCTATTCGTATTGGAATTGGAATTAATAATCAAACTATTATGGAATTTTTAAATGAAAACAATATTAAATATGAGGTAAAAAATGAAGAATAAAAAAATAATATATATTATCATAGTACTAATTTTAGGACTAACAGTATTTGGAGTAACTAAAATTTTTACTAAAGACAATAATGAAGAAAAGACGGAAAATAAACCATCTACAACGTCATCTACAACAGTGACAACAACTACGACAACATCTGCGACTACTACAACAACTACGACAACTACTCAAAAGAAAACAACAACTAAAACAACAACAAAATCTACCACCACAACTAAGACAACTACAACAACAAAAAAAGTAGAAGAAAAAACAGAAAAAGAAGATAATGGTAGTCTTGCAGGAACATCAAGTAAAGGCTATGAAATAACTTATAAAAACGGAAAATATTATGTTGATGGATATTTAATTGTAAATAAAACATATAAACTTCCATCTGACTATAACCCTGGTAGTTTAGATTCTAAAACTAAAAGTGCTGCTAATGAAATGTTTGCAGATTTTAAAGCAGCTACTGGCACAAAAATGTGGGCTCAATCTGGATTTAGATCATATGATACCCAAAAAAGTATCTATGAAAGATATGTAAGAAGAGATGGTCAAAAAGGTGCTGATAGATACTCTGCAAGACCAGGCCATTCCGAACATCAATCAGGTTTAGCATTTGATGTATGTGTTACAGGATATTCATGTATAAGTAGTGGATTTAATGATACTGCTCCAGCTAAATGGCTTGATGCTAATGCATATAAATATGGTTTTATTTTAAGATATCCTAAAGGAAAAGAAAATGAAACCGGATACAAACACGAATCATGGCACTTTAGATATGTAGGAGAAGAACTTGCCAAAAAACTATATAATGATGGTGATTGGATTACTATGGAAGATTACTTTGGTATTACTTCTAAATATGCAGATTAAAGGTGAATATATGGATATAGAAGATTTTAAATTAGAATTAACAGCACTTCAAAATAAAGATATTGAAGATGCTAAAAATAATGGTTTTAATGATAAAGATAGTTGGTTTAGGCATATAATTAATGCTGAAAAAGATATAGTAGCTGAAAGTATTATTAATTTAGCCGAAAGATATGGTGTAAAAGATACTGTAGTTGCATATTATTTTGACCCAACTATGCTAATACGTATAAGTAAAGTTAAAAATCAAACAAAGAAAATGGCTATGAATTAATAGTCATTTTTTCTTGCTCACCATAGCGAACAATAGTATAATTTAAGAAGGTGATATAATGGAACTAGAAAACTACATAACAAACAATTCAATATTAATAGTCCCTAATAATTTAAAAATAAAAGTAATTAAATATTTAAATTCTTTAGATAAAATGTATAATATTAAAATAATGACTCTAGATGAACTTAAAAAAAGCCTATTATTTAATTATGATACTAAAACTATTAATTATATTATGCAAAAAAATAGTATTGATTATAGTAATGCGCTAGAATTAATAAATAATATGTACTATTTATTTGAAGATACATACGTTAATAAAAAAATAGACCACTTAAATAATCTAAAAAAAGAACTTTTAAATAATAATTTACTAACTACAGATATTTATTTCATAAATTCACTTAAAAATAAAAATATCTATATATATGGGTTTGACTATATAAACAAATATTATCTTAAACTAATAGATATTTTAAAAGAGTATACTAAAGTCGAAATAATCCCTAAAAAAAATTATGATTATAATCACCCTATTTATAATTTTGAACACTTAATTTACTCTATTGAATATATTGCAAACGATATATTAGAAAAAAAGTTAGACTTAAATCATGTATATTTATATGGTATAAACAATGATAATGAAAGTACAGTTAAAAGAATATTTTCTAACTATCATATTAATCTAGATTTAAATTCTACTACAACTCTTTATGAAACTAATGTAGCTTATCAATTATTACAAGATTTAGATAATTATCAAGAAATTTTAGAAAATATAAAAGATTCTGATATTAAAGACCTCATAATAAATATATTAAATAAGTATTATTGGGCATCTAACTTTAATGATATTAAAAATATGTTAGAATACGAATTTAAAACTACACACCTTAAAAGTAATAAATATACTAACGCTATTAAATGTATTAACACCATCTTTGATGATTACTTTAATGATGATGATTACATATATATCTTAAACTTTAATGGTGACTATATCCCAACTACTTATAAAGATATTGATTTTATTAATGATAATGAAAAATTTGACTTTTTAGAAACTACTCCAATCAAGCAAACAATTGAAAAAGAAAAATGGCAATTAGCTATTAAAAACATCAAGAACCTTACTATAATATCAAACAATCAAAATTTAAAAGGTCCTTTAAAAGTTTCACCATTAATTAATGATTTAAACCTTGAAGTAAAAAATTTAGATTATAAATTTACATTATTTTCTAATAAAAGTAATCTATATAATCTAGGACTTCTTTTAGACAATTATCAAAAATATAACATTATAAATCATAATTTATCTAATTTACTAGCAACTTATCCTAATAATAATTATTCTAGTTATAAAAACAATTACACAAAGATAAAATTTAAAAAAGAATTTAATTATAATCTATCTTACTCTAAGATGAACTCTTTTTATGAATGTTCTTTTAAGTTTTATTGTGACAATATATTAAAAATTAATAAATATGAAGAAACATTTGATACCTGGACTGGATCATTATGCCATTATATATTATCTAAAATATATGATAATAACTTTAATTATGAAGAAGTAAAAGATGAATTCATTTTAAATCATCCTTTTATATTAACCAATGAAAATAAATTTTTCTTAAATAAAATTTTAAATGAACTTCAAACTGCTATTAATTATATAAAGTCTCTTCAAAATATAACTAAATATCAAACTATCGAAACTGAAAAACAAATAGAAACTATAATCAGTAATATTAAATTTATTGGCATAATAGATAAAATAATGCATTATAATGATAATATTGTTTTAATTGACTACAAAACAGGTACACCTGACATTGATTTAAAACTTGCAAATTTTGGCTTAAATTTACAACTACCAACATACTTATTTTTAATAAAAAAACTATATCCTGATTCTCATATTGTCGGTATTTATTTACAACATATTTTAAAACCAAATTTCAATAAAGATTTAAACTTAAGTGAACAAGAACAATATGAAAAATCCCTAAAACTAATCGGTTATTCCCTTGGAAATGAAACATTTTTACAAGATTTTGATCCAACTTATGAAAATAGCGAATACATTAATGGCTTAAAAGTTACATCTAATGGCTTTGGAACATACTCCAAAGTATTAACAGAAGAGAACTTTAATCAAATCGAAAAATTAACTGAAGAAAAAATTAATGAGTGTATAACTTCTATTAATAATGCTGAATTTAATATTAATCCTAAATATATTCAAACTAAAAATATTAGCTGCGAATATTGCCCATATAAATCTATCTGTTATAAAACTGAAAAGGATAATATATATCTAACTGTTAATGAAGAGGGCGTTAAAGGTGGTGAAGAATAATGAACTGGACAACTGAACAAAATAAAGCAATTACAACAAGTGGAACCAATGTCATAGTATCTGCTGGAGCTGGTTCTGGTAAAACTGCCGTATTAACTGAAAGAGTTATCCGTAAACTATTAAATGGAACTCATATTAATGAACTATTACTTTTAACCTTCACCAATAATGCTGCCGCTGAAATGAAAACAAGAATTAAAAAAGAAATATTAAAACATTCAGAAATAATTGAAGAAAGTAAAATAGTTGATAATGCTGATATTACCACTTTTGATTCATTTGTACTTGCCTTAGTAAAAAAATATCACTACTATTTAAATTTAAGTAGCGACTTAAGTATAACTGATTCATCAATAATTAATAAAAAGAAAAAAGATTATATCAACGAAATATTTGAAGAATTATATGAAAAAAATGAGTCAAACTTTTTAGAATTAGTTTTAAACTTTGGTACTAAAAATGATAAACTACTAAAGAAAACTATTCTAGAATTAGATAGTAAAATAGACCTTCTTACTAATAAAGAAGAATATTTAAAAAATTATGTGGAAAACTACTATGATATTAACAATATAGAATTCTTATTTAATGAACTAGAACAAAATATTTTAAAAAAAATTGATACTATTAAATCTTTATTATCCAATTTATCTTATGAAGTAAATGAAGATTATTACGAAAAAATTTATAATGTACTTCTTCCTCTTTTTAATGTAAATAACTATGAAGAATTAAGGACTATTCTTAACACTATGCCTACACTACCAAGAATAAGTGGTTCAACTGAAATTGGTAAATATTACAAAGATAAAATAAGTAAAATTATTAAAACCCTTAAAAATGACTTTCTATATTCTAAAAGCGCCTTAATAAATAATTTTATAAATACTAAAAAATATGCTACTATTATTATTCAAATAATTTCAGAACTAACAAAACGAATAAATATTTTTAAAAATAAAAACAACGCCTATGAATTTAACGATATAAGTAAAATGGCCATTAAATTAATTAAAGAATATGATGATGTTAAAAACTATTTAAAATATCACTATAAAGAAATTATGATAGATGAATACCAAGATACCAGTGATGTCCAAGAAGAATTTGTTAATTTAATATCAAATAATAATGTTTATATGGTTGGTGATATTAAACAATCTATTTACCGTTTTCGTAATGCCAATCCAAATATCTTCAAAATAAAATATGATAAATACAAAAATAATGATAATGGAATTAAAATTGATTTAAACGAAAACTTCCGCTCTAGATGTGAAGTGTTAGACAGTATCAACCAAATCTTTAATCATATTATGGATATTAATATTGGAAATGCTAACTACTCTAAAGAACATCAATTAATATATGGTAACAAATCATTTATTCAAGAAGGAAATAATAATTACAATAACTATTTAGAAATATATAATTATAACCAAGAAGATACTACTAATACTGAAGAAGAAATTGAAGCATTTATTATTGCCAATGATATTAAAGAAAAAATTAAAAATAAATATCTTGTTTTTGATAAAGTCTTAAGACCATGTACTTATAAAGATTTTTGTATTTTAATGGATCGCACAACTAGTTTTGATACCTATAAAAAAATATTTGATTATCTATTAATTCCTTTAAATATATATAAAGATGATAACATCTTAATAAATGAAGAAGTTTTAATTATAAATAATATAATCGCTCTTATTTTAAATATTAAAAACGGCATTCTAGATAATCAAACAAACTTTTACTTTGCTAGTATAGCTCGTAGTTATTTATATAAATTACCTGATCAAGAAATATACGATAATATTACAAATCACCAAGTAACTACTACAGAAATATATCAAATATGTAAAGATATAAGTTATAAAATAGATTATTTAAGTAATAAAGATATATTAAATATAATTATTGATAAATTTAATTTCTACGATAAAATGATTACAATTGGTAATACCCTTCATCGTACAATCATCTTAAATAATTTATTAGATAAATTTAATGAATTAAACAAAGTAGGAATTAATATATATGGTATTAATGATTATCTTAATTCTTTAATTAATGATAATGAAAGCATTAAAATACCCGGTATTATTAATGATTCCGATTCTGTTACCATAACAAATATCCACAAATCAAAAGGTTTAGAATATAAAATATGTTATTATTCCGGACTTCACAAAAACTTTAATACTATGGATGCTAAAAAAAGAGTTATCTGGGATAATAATCTAGGCTTAATAATTCCAAATTATGATGCAGGTTTTATTCCAACATTTGTAAACACATTATATAAAGAAAAATATAATATAGATGAAATATCTGAAAAATTAAGATTATTCTATGTTGCTTTAACTAGAGCTAAAGAAAAAATGATTATAGTTACATCTTTAAAAGAAGACAATTTAGAAATATTTGATGAAAATGAACTAGTAGATTATTTAACTAGAAGTTCATATAAATCTTTTAGAGACATTTTAAACTCTTGTTATAAATACATTGAAAAGTTTATTGTTAATAAATCATTACCTAAAATAAATCCAAATTATAAATTTCAAAAAGAAATATCTATTAGTAAAATAGAAAAAGGCAGCTCATTAACAGTTAATGAGTTAGACTATAATGCTGATATTATTAACGAGACACACTATTCTAAAAGTAATAGTGCCATATACTCTAAAGAAGAAATTAGCAATTTAAATTTAGGTACTAAAATGCATTATATATTAGAAACATTAGACTTTAATAATCCTAATCTAACTATATATAATAATATTGAACTAGAAATAATTAATGGTTTATTAGAAAGCCATCTACTATCAAATATAAATAATGCAAACATCTATAAAGAATATGAATTTATATATGAAAAAGATAATACTACTAAACATGGTATTATAGACTTAATGTTAGAATATAATGATCACATAGATATAATTGATTATAAACTGAAAAATACTACTGACAGTGCTTATTTAAAGCAATTAAATGGATATAAAGAATATATTGAATATAAAACCAACAAAAAAGTTAATATTTATTTATACTCATTAATAGATAAAGAAATAAAAGATTTAAATTAAAAGACATATTCAAATTTGAATATGTCTTTTTTTATCCAATAATATATGGATTATATACTGTTACATCATGGTTGTAATTGCTAATGATAGAATCATTGAACCATTAATAGTATAGTTATTCATCACATCGCTACAATTGGTTAAATAATATAATCTATTTGCAAATTAAATTTTTCCCACAACGTATGCTGCTTTATCTGCAGTATTTAAAATATATTTTTAAAACAATTAATAATATATTGACTTCTAAT
>CACZRB010000014.1 GCA_902783555.1 uncultured Erysipelotrichaceae bacterium | reverse complement strand
TAAATTATAAATATATTGACGAAAAAGAAATAGAAATGACTAAATAATAGTCTTTTTATTTAATTAAAGTTATGATATACTTATTATGTATGATAAAGAGGTTGGTACTATGTTTGGAAAAATAAAATATATTAGTGATAATACCGCTATTGTTGAATTAAATAAAGATGGTAATGTTATAGCAAATTTAATGAATTTGCATGTTGTTTTTGAAAGTGGAACAGATAAATTACTTGGTGAAGTTAAAAATGTTGATGAAGATACCATTAAAATAGAATTATTAGGTGAATTTTCAGGTGAAAGATTTATTGCTGGTACAATTAAAAAGCCTACTTTAACAAGTACCCTTAGAGTAATTAATGATGAAGAATTAAATATAATAATGGGAAGTAATAATCCTGGATCGTTATATATTGGAAAAAGCCCAATATATCCAAATAGAAGCATATATGCTGGTATTAATGATTTATTTTCTAATCATTTAGCTATATTTGGTAACTCTGGATCAGGTAAATCATGTTCAGTGTCTAGGATTATTCAAAATATCTTTTTAAACAAGAATTTTTTATCATTTAATGCTAATTTATTTATATTTGATGCTTATGGTGAATATAAAAATGCCTTTAAAGTTATTAATCAAATTAATCCTAATTATCAATATAAGTTTTTAACTACTAATCCTTCTGAAGAAGGTGATATGCCACTACATATTCCAGTATATTTGCTTACTAATGATGATATGGCATTATTACTTAATGCAGATAATCATGCTCAGCTTACAATTATAGAAAGAACTATGAAATTAGCTAAACTTTTTAGTCAAAGTGGACCTGATATTGAAAAGTTAAAAGACCATTTAATTGCTAAAGCTATTCAATCAGTATTATTTAGTAATCAAAATTCTTCTGGTAAAAAGAATGATATATTTACAATTATTGCTTCATGTTCAACACCTAATTTTAATATGAATACTGAAATTCAAGGTATTGGATATACTAGAAGATTTGCAGATTGTTTTAAAATTGATTCTAAGGGTGAATTTGGTGAAAGTGTATTAATTAATGAGTATATTGCTAAAAATTTAGATGATGAAATTGAAGGAAAAATTCCTATGCCTGAAAAAGCATTTTATACTTTAACTGATATTGCTAAAGCTTTAGATTTTGCTTTAATTGGTGAAGGCTTTTTAAATAATAGAATAATGCAAGATTCTGCTATTATACTAAAAGTAAGACTACATTCTATAATGAATGGTATAAATGCTAAGATATTTGATGTAAAAGAATATATGAATTTAGAACAGTATATTTCTAGTTTAATAGTACTTAATAATCGCAGAAGTCAAATTATTAATATTAATTTAGAAGATATAGATGATAATTTAGCTAAAGTTATTGTTAAAATAATTAGTAAAATGGCATTTGATTTTGCTAAAGGAAGAAAGATAAGAGCAAGTATACCATTTCATTTAATTATTGAAGAAGCTCATAGATATGTAGTAGCTGATAATGATAAATTCTTACTTGGGTATAATATATTTGAAAGAATTGCTAAAGAAGGGCGTAAATATGGAGTTATTATTGATTTAATTAGTCAAAGACCGGTTGATATATCTGAAACAGTAGTAGCGCAAATGAGTAATTTTCTTGTACTTAAGATGACACATCCTAAGGATTTAGAATATATTGAAAAAATGCTTCCAAATGTATCATCAGATATCATTGAAAAATTAAATTCGCTTCAATCTGGTACGCTTGTATCATTTGGTAGTGCGTTTAAAATTCCATTACTTATTAAAATGGATTTACCAAATCCATTACCATATTCAAGTAACTGTAACGTTTTAGAAAGATGGAAGGGAACTAATAATTAGTAAAGTATTTTGCTTTACTTTTTATTTTGGTTTTAATATAATAACTTAATGGGTGAGATTTATGAATAAAGAATTATTTGTTTTAAATAATAAAGATGTTATTGTTACTGATGATAAGGGTAATGTAACTAAAATGGATAATTCACCATATATAATCGATATATTAAATGTTGAAAATGAGATTGAAAAATGTAAAAAAGAAAATAAGCTTATTAAATCTGATATTAAGATTAGTGAAAAAAAGATTGAATCATTAAATAATATTGCGGTTAAAACATTCGAACTTTATTTTTTAACTACGATAGGTATTGGTGTTTTGACACTTAATATTTTTAATACTGCATTATTTTTAACTCCAATTTTATGTATATTTGAAGTTTTATTTAATAACTGTAAAAATGAAGAAAAAAATAATATTAGTTCTTTATATATGAAGTTAAAAGAAATGGATGACAATGAATTTAAATTAAAGGTTAATTTAGGTGATTTAAAAGCTAAGTCAAATATGTATATTTTTGAAAAAAACAAAAATGAAAGAATAAAAGAAATGGAAATATTAGATAATAATATTAAACAAGAAATTATTGAAAGTATTGAAAACCCAACTGATGAATTAGTAAATCAAAAAAAGCTTTTAATGCATAAATAATTTGTCAAATTTGTAAAATAAGGTTTAAATTTATATAAAACAATGATATAATTAAATTACCTAGAGAGTGGTCAAATATAAAACCGACTAATGGTGATTATTGGGAATCTAATTAAAAGGTGGTGTTGAATACCTGGTCATTGACTAGGGATCCTAAAATCTTTTATGTGATGCCCACCTGTTGAAGAGCGGGTTTTTATCACTGCGACTGTTTTCTAGGTTTTTTGTTTTTTTGGAGGTTTATTATGTTTGAAAGGTTTATTAAGTTAATAGGAAAGGATAAGTTTAAATCACTCCAAGAAGTAAGCGTTTTGGTTGTAGGTTTAGGTGGAGTAGGAGGATATGCTTTTGAAGCATTAATTCGCTCTGGTATAAAAAATATAACTATAATTGATGGTGATAAAGTAGAAGAATCTAATTTAAATAGACAAATAATTACTTCTAATAAAAATATTGGTCTTCCTAAAGTGGAAGTTGCTAAAATGCGTGGTTTGGAGATAAATCCTGATATTAATATTGATGCTAGAGAACTATTTATTACAGAGGATAATTTTAATGATGTTTTAGATAAAAAATATGATTATGTAATTGATGCGTGTGATGATTTAGTAGTTAAACTATTATTAATTAAACATGCTAATAAATATAAACTAGTATCTAGTATGGGAACTGCTAATAAGTTTGATCCAGCAAAATTTCAAATTACAACTTTAGATAAAACTAGTAATGATCCAATTGCTAGAATACTTAGAAAAAGAGTTAAAGAGGCACATATTCATCGAAAATTTAAAGTCGTAAGTAGTACAGAACCTCCCGTTCAAAAGGAAGTACTTGGTACTAATAGTTATGTTCCAGGTATTGCTGGATTAATGTGTGCAAGTTATGTAGTTAATGATATAGCAAAAAAGAAATAACTCCAAGTGAGTTATTTTTTCATATCATTATTTATTTTATTTAAATTATTTTCATAGGTATTATTCTTGGGGTGATAAAATTTCATATCTTTTATATTATCTGGTAAATATTGTTGTTTAACCCATGAATTTTTATAACTATGAGGATATTTATAATCTTTACTATTGGTTTTAATATGATTAGGCACTTTTCCTGTGTTTCCGTTTCTTATAGTACTTAGAGCAGCATTTATAGCAAGATAGCTACTATTACTCTTTGGTGATAGGGCCATTTCAATAGTAATTTCAGCAAGTGGAATAATACATTCTGGATATCCAACTCTTTGAGCAGCGTTTATAGCTGCATCTAATTTAGGACCAATACTAGGGTTTGCTAGTCCTATATCTTCATATGCGATAACTGATAGTCTTCGCTCAATAATATCAAGTTCTCCACCTTCTAATAATACGCCTAAATAGTAAATAGCTGCATCAGGATCGCTTCCACGAATAGATTTTTGCAATGCACTTATTGAGTCATAATAATTTGAATCATTTTTATCAATATATATTATTGGTTTTGAGTTAATACTTTTTAGTGTATCATTAGTAATATGATAATCATTACTACTATAATAGGCTATTTCTAAAAGATTTATGGCACTTCTAATATCACCATTTGAAAGAGTACAAATTTTTTCTAATATGCCTTCATCTAGTTTTATATTTTTTAATTCTAAAGAAGCTTTTTCTAAACATTTTATAATATCTTCTTTTTTAGGCATCTTTACTTCAAATATGTGACATCTACTACGTATTGCTGGGTTAACTGCATGGTATGGATTAGATGTTGTTAAACCAATCATTGTAATTATTCCGTTTTCTAAATAGGGCAGAAGTAAATCTTGTTTATCTTTATTCATACGGTGTATTTCATCAATAACTAATACTATATTACCAAAGGCTTTTGCTTCAGCTATTACTGCATCAAAGTCTTCTTTTTTATTAACTACAGCGTTTAAGAATTTGGCTTTAAATCCAAGTTCATTTATTATTGCATTGGCGATAGATGTTTTACCAGTTCCAGGAGGACCATAAAAAATGCAAGAAAATAATACTTTATTTTTTATTAAATTAGTAAGAACTTTATTTTCACCAATTAAATGATTTTGTCCATATATATCAGAAAGTTTGTTTGGTCTTATTTTATTTGCTAGTAATTCCATATTCTCACCTAAATGTATTATATATTATATTTGCTTAATTTTAAAGTTAAATGTATAATTAAAAATGGTGGTAGCATGAATGATAAATTAATAAATGATTATAAAAGATATTTAGAATTAGAAAGAAATTATAGTCCTAATACTATAAAAGCGTATATTAATGATGTAAATAACTTTAATATTTTTATAAAAAAAGATTTGCTTAAAGTAAATCCTAATGATATACGTGATTATATAAAATATATTAATAATTTGACTGCTAGAACAATTTCTCATAATATAAGTTCTTTAAAAAGTTTTTATAATTATTTATTAATAATAGAACTAATTCAAATAAATCCAACTCATGAAATTGAAAGACCTAAATTAGAACAAAAAATTCCTACCTATTTATCTTTAGAGGAAGTATCATCATTATTAGATATTAAAATTGAAAATGAGTTTAATGCAAGAGACAAGGCTATTTTAGAACTTCTATATTCATCTGGAATTCGTATAAGTGAGCTTACTAATATTGAACTTGCTAATATTGATTTAGATGATTGCATAATTAGAATAATGGGGAAGGGAAGCAAAGAAAGAATTATTCCTTTAGGTGATTATGCAATAAATGCATTAGAAGATTATATTAATAATTATCGCTATAAATTAAATAAAAAAAATAGTACTTATGTATTTTTAAATAATAGAGGAGGTAAGTTATCTAGACAATTTATTTTTAAAACTATTAAAAATTACGCATTAAAAAAAGGTATAAGTAAGAATGTATCTCCTCATACCTTAAGACATACTTTTGCCACACATTTACTTAAAAATGGGGCAGATTTAAGGATTATTCAAGAACTTCTAGGGCATGAAAATCTTTCAACTACACAGATTTATACTCATTTATCTAATGATAAATTAAAATCTAATTATGAAGAATTTTATCCTAGGTAGTTAGCTTTTGAATAACTAATTATTTCTTTCTTGTCTTTTTGAATTAGAGTTTTCTCTATTGCTGTTTCTATTATTATTTTGATTTTGTTTTTCATTACGGTTATTATTTCTGTTACTATTGTTTTTGTTTTCGTTTCTCTTATTCATATTCTTTTACCTCCCATTATTATTATGGGCTTTTTTTTATTTATTAATCTTATTTTTTTTGGAAATATATGGTTATATTTACTTTATCTATATCAAATAATATATTGCAGCTAATATTTTTATGTGGTAAAATATTTAAAGATAATAGGTGGATGGTTATGGAAGAAAAGAAAAAAAATTTTTTAATTCAAAATGGGGTTGATGTTGAAGCTGGTATTGAAAATACTATGGACTTTGAAACGTATAATGAAATTCTTTTAGATTTCTGTGAAAGTTTTCCTCAAGAAGTAAATAAATTTAATGAATACAAAAATGCTGGAGATATGGTTAATTATGAAATTATTGTTCATGCATTAAAAAGTAATTGTCGAACACTAGGTTTTAATGAAATGGGTGAAATGTTTTATGCTCATGAGCAAGCTAGTAAGCAAAATGATATTAATTATGTAAATACTCATTATGAAGAACTTATCAATGCTGTAAAAAAGACTTATAACATCTTAAATACATATAAAGGATTATAGTTATGAAACAGTATAATGATATTATAGATAATAAAATATATGGAAGATTTGAACAGGTTCTAATTATTGATTTTACTAATGATAAAATTTATAAATATATAAATAAGAATAATGAATTTGTTTTAGGTAATGAAAGCTCATATACGGATTATATAAATAATTGTCAAAATTTTATATATGCAGATGATATTCAAAAATATATAGATTCTTTATCTATTACTAATTTTGATGATAGTAATAATAGAATTGATTTGAACTATCGAATGATAAATGAAAAATTAGGAACATATATGAACTATCATAATAATATATCTCTATATGATGATGAAGATAATAAGATAATTGTTGTATTAGTTTCATTAATAAATAGTTATGGTGTTAAAGAAAGCATTGGAGAAAGTAAAAATGATTTAGAGCAAAAGTATAAACGTATTATTGATGAAATAAGCTTGTCTATGTTAAAAATACATAACGCAATTAATATGGATAATAAGTTAAGAGCTAAAGATGAGTATATAAATACTATTTTAACTACGCTTTCTAATAATTATCCTGAATTAAATAAGTCAATTAATGCTAATGCAAGTGATGTATATAATAGTGGCAAGGGCAGTATTATAATTGCGGATGATGATAAAATTATTTGTAATTTACTTAGTAAAATTTTTTCAGATAAATATAATATTATTATAACCTCTAATGGTGAAGAAGCTATAAATGCTTTAAAAGAGAATAAAAAAAATAATGAAAATGTTTCTTGCTTATTTTTGGATTTGTTAATGCCTAAAGTTGATGGATTTACTGTTTTAGAGTATTTAAATGATAATAATTATTTTAGTAGAATGCCTGTAATAGTTATAAGTGGAAACTATGATAGAGAAACTAAAAATAAAATATATAGTTATCCAATAGCTGATATGCTTGAAAAACCATTTAATGCACAGGTAATTAAACATAGAGTAGATAATTTAATTAATTTATACGGAACTAGTTCAGTATTAAATGAAATGATGATTGAGCAACATGAAGATTTAAGGAAAGTAATGAGTTCAATTGTTATGTCATATGAACTAGATAATGCTAGAATTATTAATAAAATAAGAGAGTGTATGAAAGTATTAGTCCCACAATTTGCTACCATGTATCCTGAGTACAAATTAAATAATGTGCTAATTAATAAAATAATTAATTCATCAGTCTATTATGGACTTGCTAATTATCTTTTACCCAAAACTATAATAAGTAAGAAAACAATATCTACTAAAGAAGAAAAACAAATATTTAGTAATGCGATTATTAATAGTAATACTCTTGCAAAATATATTATTTCTATTAATAGCACTGATGTTGACTATAAGTATGTTATTGATATTATTAAGCATTATACAGAAAATTATGACGGTACTGGTTATCCAGAAGGTATTAGTGGTGAAAATATTCCAATAGCTGCACAGTTAGTTGCATTTATTATTTGGCTTATTTATCTTTCTAATAATAATACGGATTATAATAATATATCATCATTAATGATATCTGAATCTAATCGTAAATTTAATCCTAAAATAGTAGAAACTTTTAAAGTAATTAGTAATCAGTTTGAAACTATCATAAAAGAAAGTGCAAATAAATAATGAAGAGGTGATAAGATATGGTTTCAAAAATTTTTGTAAGTATTGGATTTTCACTTTGTGGATTACTATTTACTATAGTTATATTATTAATGTATTTTAGTAAAAAGAAAAGTAAATATACATTTGAAAATAATTTTTTTGCGGCAATAATTATATTTACTATTCTCTTATTAATAAATGAAATTAGTTATGTATATTGTATGGCTTCAACGGGAGTAGTTCATAAATATGCAGAATTAGTTTGCCGAATATATTTATTAGGCGTTTTAGCTTGGATGTTATCGTTTAGTTATTATGTCCTTTTATCAGGAACTAGGCATATAGAACCAATAGAAAGAAGATCAAAACTTAGAAAAAGAATACTAGGAGCATTAATTACTACTATGGTAATAACTTCCATTATTTCTTGTTCAGCTCCGCTTGAGTATTCAAATCATGTTAATGATATATATGCCTTTGA
This sequence comes from uncultured Erysipelotrichaceae bacterium, assembly GCA_902783555.1. GTDB lineage: Bacteria > Bacillota_I > Bacilli_A > RF39 > UBA660 > CAG-533. Next base: position 14,286 of record CACZRB010000014.1, on the reverse strand, counting down.
TGGTTCTGCTTTAAATATAGTATATATAGTTGGGGTTATTCTTGTTGTAGTAATCTTATATGTATTAAAGGTAAGAGATCTTGAATATCCAAAAGAACAAAAGGTTCCTATATATTTTACTTATTTTTTTATGATTATTTTATTAGTTTTTCAATTAATTACTAAATATGACTATAATATATTAACATTTGTTTTTGCATGTATGGTTACTACAACATATTTTACAGTCGAAAGTCAAGATTTTAAGTTAATTAATGAATTACAAAAATCAAAAGATGATGCAATGATTGCTGATAAAGCAAAGACTGAGTTTCTAGCAAATATTTCACATGAAATTAGAACACCTATGAATACTATATTAGGATTTAGTGAGGCATTACTTAAAGAAAATACATTAACACCTGAGATAGTAGGTAGAGATATTACTAGTATTCATGATGCTAGTATTGTACTTCTAGATTTAATTAATAATATATTAGATATTTCAAGGATTGAATCAAATAAAGAAACAGTATATAATGATGAGTATGATTTACAAAACCTTGTTTTTGAAATAGATAGTGTATTTCAAAGTAAAGTTGTTTCTAAAGAAACAGTATTTTCAATTAATGTAGATGAAAATTTACCACGTAAATATGTAGGTGATTATAGAAAAATATTTAAATCATTATTAAATATTTTAGTGAATGCACTACATTACACTAACTATGGAAAAATTACATTAGATATCACTGGTAAAGTATTACTAGATAATAACTTTGCTTTGAATTTTAAAGTATCCAATACTGGTCATTCTATGACAGAAGAAAACTTTAATTTTAATTTTACTGATTTTGTAAAAGTAAATCAAAATAGTGATAATAAAATTGATAGTGTTGCGATTGGTTTAATTGTTGCTAAAAGATATATCAGTATGATGGGTGGAAAAATTAATTTTATCAATGAAACTGGTAAAGGCACTCAATATATAATTACACTAGAACAACCAATTGCTTCTGATGATAAAATTGGTAATGTTTTTGAAAATAAATCAAAAGATGTTCCGGAAGAAAAAGTACTAGATTTAACTGGCAAAAGATTATTAATTGTTGATGATAATAATATTAATATTAAGCTTGCAATGAGATTATTAGATGGATATAACGCTATAATTGATTCAGCATCAAATGGTTATGACTGTTTAGATTTGGTTAAAAACAATAGGTATGATTTAATATTTTTAGATCATATGATGCCAGATATGGATGGACTTGCAACATTAAAAGCATTAAAGTCTTCTGGTTATAAAATTCCTCCTGTTGTTGTGCTTACTGCTAATTCATACGATGGCATTAAAGAAAAATACTTAGATGAAGGATTTGATGATTATTTATCTAAACCTATAGACTATCGTAAGTTGAAAAGATTAATGCATAAATATTTTGATAAAGAGTAGGGGTGATGAATAATGTTAGATGATTTGATTTTAAGTATTGGTAGTTTAATATTTACTACAATACTAATGATTGTTTACTTTTCAAAACAACGTTTTATGAGAATTCAAAATAAATTATATCGTGCATTATTAGTGATGACTTATGTTTTATTATTTACAGAAATTATAACTAATATATTTTATGATTTTAATCATATTATAGCAATAAATAGTATAATATTACGTATTCACTGGACTACTAGAATTATATGGTTTTCACTCTTATATTTCTATGGTGTATGTGTTTTAAAGGATTTAGATTATAAAAATATAGTTGATTTAATTAAAAATAATCGTAGATGTTTAATTGGATTTATTCTTACAATTATATTTTATATTTCATATTTATTTGTACCATTTAAAGATATGACTAAAGATAGTTTTACTTATCTTCCTGGTTATGCAGCTTATTATGTATTATTTTATTGTACTTTAGTTATTGTTATGATTATGCTTTTCTTAATACTTGTAGCTAATGATACAACAAAAAGGAAAAAATCTGCAATGTTAATTCTAGTTATTGAAATGATTATAATTATGCTATTTCAACTTATATTTCCAAGAGCAGCAGTATTAGGGTTAGGAATTGCACTTCAAATGTACTTTTTATATTTTTATATTGAAAATCCGGATTTATATATAATATCTGAATTAGAAACTTTAAAAAGTAGCATAGATAGAGCAAATAAAGCAAAAACGGACTTTTTATCAAATATGTCACATGAAATTAGAACACCAATTAATGCTATAGTTGGTTTTACTGATACTATAATGAACGATAGGAATTTTGAAGAAACAAGAGTAAGAAATGATATTAGTCATATATTAGTAGCTGGAAATAATCTTTTGGATATAATTAATAATATTTTAGATATTTCTAAAATTGAATCTGGTAATGAAACTTTAGAAGAAAAAGAGTATTCAATACTGTCAGTTATTAATGAACTTACAAGTATAATTGAAGCAAGATTAGCAACTAGACCTATTAAATTCATTACAGATGTAGATAAGAATACTCCATCTAAGTTATATGGGGATCAAGTAAAACTATATCAAGTTCTATTAAATATTTTAACTAATTCAGTTAAGTATACTGAAGTTGGTAAAATCAAGTTAGTTTTAAAGACGGAAATTAATCGTGATTATGCAACATTAAATTTTAAGATTTCAGATACTGGATTTGGTATCAAAAAGGAAGATTATGATAAACTTTTTGAAAAGTTTTCTAGACTGGATTCAGCAAAGGAAAATGAAATTGAAGGTACTGGTTTAGGGCTAGTTATTACTAAAAAATATGTCAATTTAATGGGCGGTAAAATATGGTTTGAAAGTGAATATGGTGCTGGGACTAATTTCTTTATTGAGATAAGGCAAAAGATTATAAATGCTACTTCTATTGGTGATATAGAAGAAAATGAGAAAGCTCCAGTAGCTACTAAATTTATTGATTGTTCAAAATATACTGTAATGGTAGTTGATGATAATAAATTAAACTTAAAAGTAGCGGAAAGAATTCTTAAAAGCTATCATTTTAATATTGAGTTAGTACCTAATGGTAAAGAGTGCATATATCGAATTAAAGAAGGAAGAAAATATGATATGATTTTCTTAGATCATATGATGCCAGATATGGATGGTATAGAGGTAATTCATATTTTACATAGGTTAGAAGATTATGAGATACCTCCAGTAATTGCACTTACTGCTAATGCTATTACTGGTATGCGTGAGATGTACTTAAATGAGGGATTTGATGATTATTTATCTAAGCCAATTAATATTAATGAACTTAATAAATTAATAAATAAGTATTTTAATAAAGATGATAATAATTTAAATTAAAAAGTACTAATTAATGTAATTAGTACTTTTTTAATTATTAATAATTTTGATAGTGCATATAATTTAGTATGAGTAGAGTAATAATTGCATTTATAATAAGTCTTTTAGCTGGTTTATCAACTTGTATTGGAGCATTATTTACATGGATTAAACCTAGAAATATTAATAATTTTATAGGGACTACTCTTGCTTTTTCTGGAACAATAATGATACTTATATCAATAACAGAATTAATACCTCAAGGCTTTTATTATTTAAATAGTAAATATAATGCTTTATTAGCTGTTTTAAGCCTTATTTTAATGATAATATTAGGGATAGTAATTAATTCAGTAATAAACAAAAAAATAAGCCATAAAGTAGAAGAGAAGGGGGATTTATACAAAGTAGGAATACTATCAATGATTGTATTACTTATTCATAATTTACCTGAGGGAATTCTAACATTTTTAAGTTCTACCATAGATACTAAATTAGGAATCAAAATGGCAATAGCTATAAGTTTACATAACATACCAGAAGGAATAGCAATTTCTGTTCCAATTTACTACTCTACCTACTCTCATAGAAAGAGTGTAGTAGGATCATTAATTAGTGGATTTTCAGAGCCATTCGGAGCTTTAATAGCTTATTTATTTCTATATAAATATATTACTAATACTATGATTAGTTTTATATTATTATTTGTCGCTGGATTAATGATTTCAATTAGTATAAATGAAATATTTGATGAAACAAAAAAATATACTAAAAAAAGTATATTATTTGGAGTAGTAGTTGCCTTTATATTAATAATCATATCTAAAGTATTTTTTTAATATTAAAGTATTATATATAATAGTGGAGAATTATTAAAATATTATTTTATTATATGCTAGTTAACATAATATATATTATAGGAAGATACATATTTATATAATTATAGTGTGTAATTTATCATCTAAAGTCTATGAAGTAAAAATATATTAGTATATTTATATCATAATTATTATATATTTTATAGTTAAATATTCTTATCTTAATTTAATGCATACTATCTACTACAATTGTATATTCTTAATTAGTTATTATATTTATAATTATATGTTTTATTATGTATCTTTATATCTTTATATATTTATATTTTATTCTCCCCTTTTTGATTTAAAATTAAAGTAGGGGAAGTGTTTTATTTTTTTGTTAATATTAACATATATACTCATTGCATTTTTACAATTATTATTTTGAATATATTGTTTATATGCATATATAATTATTTTATATATTTTATTATATATTAAATTTGTATATATTAACCATATAATTATATAATATATATTCTATAATTAGTTTTCCCCCTTCTCTTTCTATAGATAGGGGAGTTTTATTCTAAATAAAAAGGGAAAGTTGTTATACTCCCCCACCCCTGGTTTCAATTTCTGCTAGTTTTTCTAGGAATTCTGCAGCATTTTCTGCATTTAATTCAGTATAGCCTAATTCTTTTAATGCTTGTGCTCTTAGACTAAATAGTTCTTGTGTTCTGGCTAATTTTTCTTCATTTTTTTCTTCAATTTCTGCTACAAAACGTTTATGAGATTCTATAACTTTACTTTTTGATGCATTACCACTAAAGTATAAACTAAATGCTGAATGCACTATTCCTTCAAACATAAATTGCTTATCTTCATTAAATTTAAAACTATTAGGATTTGTATAACCTGTAAGTTTGCTAACATATGCAAGTAAATACTTAATTTCAGGTGTATGATCTATTGATTGTAACAAATGATACATATATAATAATGAATAATAGTTTTCTTCATGATTATCATTATCTATTAATTTATCTTTTATTAAATAAGTAATATCAGATACTAATTGTTGTTCTTCTTTTTTTAACCCTTTTAAATCTAATAATTCATTTTGAGTATTATCCTTTAATCCTTTATTTAATCTAGCTTCTACAGCTACTAAATAGTCTGCATTAACTTTAATTTTCTTTATTGTATCAGGATCCCCATCTTCAATATCTAGTAATTTAAATAGTGAAATTTTCTTTTCTTTAGGCCATTTAGATAAACTATCAAGTTCTAAATAATTATAAACCATTTGCCTAGAAACACCTAAATATCTTGCTAAATTTACTTTTGATATGCCTAATTCTTGTAGTAAATTATTTAATTCTTCCATTTTTATTGCCTACTTTCTTTACAATATAATCTTATCAAAGTTTACATTTTATTGTCAAGGATTTAAAGCAACATTATAAAATTTATGTATTTATATATATTAGATAATATATTTAGGGTATGATTAAATTATTTCAGAAGGATTAGTTTTTATTATCTAATTTAATGTAAATATAAGTTAGAATAATACTTAATAATGAGCAAAAAATTGATTTAGTAAAAAAAGCGTATGCTAAATTAGCTATTATATATTGAATTGGTTTAGCTATTATTCCTATTTGGTTAAAAGGTAAAAAAGAAATAATAATATATATTATAATGAAGTGAATAAAGAAGATTTTTATATTTTTTCTATTCATTATATGTAGTCACCACCTATAATAAATCATAACATGGAATAAAATAAAAAGCTATGAATTTATAGCTTTTTTATAGATACCATAGTTTTTCATCATTTTTATATACAGTTTTAATTATACCAGATCCTAAACATTGTTCACCTTGATATAAAACACAAGCTTGACCTGGAGTTACAGCTTTAGCTTTATCAGGATATTTTACTAATATTTCATTGTTTTCTAAATATTCTAAAATAACTGGTACATCTTCTCCACGATATCTAAATTTGGCAGTACAAAATGTATGAGTTGTTGACGCTATTAAATTAACATTATCTATTAAACATGCATCAGAATATAATTCTTCTGGGTCTTCTCCAAAAGCAACATATAATATATTTTTTTCTACATTTTTACCAACAACAAAGTGTTTATCGTGGTTTCCAGAGATACCTACATTTCTTCTTTGACCAATAGTATAATTCATAAGACCATTATGAGTTCCTATTTTTTCACCAGTTTTAATATCAATAATATCTCCAGGATTTGGTTTTAAATAGTTAGATATAAACTTTTGATAATTTCTTTCTCCAATAAAACATATTCCAGTAGAATCTTTTTTCTTAGCAGTTGCAAGTCCTTGTTCTTCTGCTATTTTACGTACTTCAGGTTTAGATAAATTGCCAATTGGAAATAAGACGTCCTTTAATTGATCAATTGAAAGTTGAGCTAAAAAGTATGTTTGATCTTTATTTAAATCTGTTGCTCTAAGTAATCTAGTGCCTTCAATTCTAGCATAATGGCCTGTTGCAATATAGTCAGCGCCTAGTTTTCTTGCTTCTTTAATAAATAAATCGAATTTAATATATTTATTGCACATTAAATCTGGATTAGGTGTTCTTCCCTTTTTTAATTCATCTAAAAAGTAAGTAAATACATAATCCCAGTACTCTTTAACAAAATCTACTCTCTTAAGTGGAATATCAAGCTTTTTACATACTTCTAAAGCATCATTATAGTCTTGTTCTTGAGGACATATATTTGCATCTAAATTAGGATTACCTTCAATATCTGAATTAACCATTGAATCCCAATTACGCATAAATAAACCAATTACTTCATAACCCTGCTCTTTTAATAGATATGCAGCTACTGAAGAATCTACTCCACCGCTCATTCCAATTACAACTTTTTTCATAAACATCACGAGAGGATTATATCAAAAAATATAAAAGATGTCTACTTTAATAAAAATGTAAAAATATTAGTTAATTTATTTCCAATAAAGTATAAGATTATATCATTTATAAAAACTATAATTAAAACAAAAAAACATTTATATAAATAGTTTATAATTAGTTCTTTTTTACTTGTTTTTATGCTTTTTAAATATTTCTTTGTATAGTTAATCATATTTATTAAAAAATAGCTTAAAACGCTTAAAAAAAGTATTTTATTAATAATAATAAAAATACTTCCAAATAATAATCCGGTTATTTTTTTAAACTCAAAGAGAGCTGATAATAAGTATCCAATTGAAACAAATTCATAAAAATAGTATATTACTGCTATTGGGAAACCAATTATAATTAATGATAGTAATGATATAATAGACAATATAGCTAAATGAAATATAATGCTATTTTGATTAGTATTATTAATATTTAGCGTAAGTTCATTTATTGTAGATACTACCCCACTCTTAATATCTGTTGATTCATTTTGAAAAAGAATAAAACCAATAACTAATGCAATTAATCCTAATGATACTATAAATTTAATATTACTAATATTACTACGAATCCATTTAAATTTCATTTTTTCACCCAATTAATCATATTATAGGGCTTTTATTTTTATGAATAATTTTGTATAATAATCTAGAAGAAAGCAATTGTGGAAGGTGATTATAAATGGCTTATCGTGCAAAAAAGAAAAAATTGGGTGCTAAAATATTAATTTGGATATTTATTATTGCAATGTTTGGTAGTTTTGCAGGTACATTAATTTATTATTTATTTAGATAAAAAAGTTAGGATAACAATTCCCAACTTTTAGTTTGTAATAATATATGGATTATTAATTGTTCCATCGCCTGATGTTATTGTTACTGATGAAATAAGAGCGATTGATGGACGTACTCCAAAATTTTGAGAGACATTATGATGCCCATCAATATAATTATTAGAATATACATACCATACTGAAGGTGTATATGTCAAAGCACGTTTATCATTAGCAGACATTAGCCACCATGGATTTAATGATGAAACATCATTGTAATTTGTCGATTGAACTTTTCCCATATATGCTGCTTCACTCGCAGTCAATAGCCCAATTTTATAGCCTTTTAAATCTCCATTACCATATACAGTATCAAATGCTGTATACTTGGATAATTTGGAATTTTTATCCTCCGCAGAACATATTAAAATTGGATTTGCTGTTTTAGCTGGAAACAATAAAATGTTATTTGAATATTTAGAAACACTATCACCATATCCTAAGCCGCTCATTACTTCTTTATCATTACACCAAATAACATCTGCTAGTATTTGTTTTTGACTTTCACTAAATGTTCCTTCTAAATCATACCATTGTTTTAAAACTTCAAGAATTGTACTATCATGCAAGTTAGCATGTTCTTCTGTATAGGTACTACTGCCTGGCTCACCATACATAAAACCAACGTAAGCATTATATTTTTCATCAGGATTAAAAGCACTTTTATAGTTTATTCCGTCATATTTAGCGAAATTCAAGGTGCTATCAGAAATATTGCAATTTGGTTCATCATTATTATGTAAGATTAATTTAATTGATCCATCACCTGTTATTCTAACTATTTGCCAGCATTTTCCGGCAAAAACTACATAATTGTTTTCTACTGCTCCCCTGTAATAAAATGATGTTCCATAATCATCATCTGCACTTGCTAATACACTTTCTGTTGGCAAATTTATTTGTCTTCCTGGCGTAGTTAATGGCATTCTTAAACTATTATTATTTCTTAAAGCTGCAAGTAATGTATTTCCTTCTGAACTATACCAATTCTTAGGTGCTGCTTCTTCACTTTGTACTGTTCCTATTGCAACTATCTTTACTTTTAATTTGTCACTTGGGCTTAAATTCTCTACACTATAATCTATCCACATTCGATATTCAAATGTTTGCTCATCTCCTGCAGGTAGTCCTTCATGAACCATTATATATTTTGCAGTTTCCGTTGGAAGACCTGTTTCACTATCTGTTGCTTGAATTTTAGTATAATTACTTAAAACTCTTGGTATTATTCCTTCACTAGGTTTATTTAAGGTAGCTTTTACTTCAGAAGGACTTATGGTACTTTCCTCTTGATATTCAACCCCTAAATCTACTCCTACATAGTGATCACAATTATTCTTTATTGTAAATAAATATGGCGCTTGTAATATTCCTTCTTCATCTTTTATGGGATAAGCATTAGTTAAATTAAGTTCATTTTCTCCTTCTATTGATATATCTAAACAATTATAAGTTGTTATTTGATTTATTCCATCTTGCGCTTTACTTTTTGTAAATAATGCAAAACTAGTACTTACAATAGTTACTAATAATAAACCAATTAAACTAAATAATAAAACTATTCTTTTTTTCATAGGATACCTACCTTTATTTTCCTATATTAATTTTAATATATAAAGATAAATTTATCAATAAATAATTATAATAAAAACTAAACTATTAATTTAGTTTAGTCAAAAATTATATTTATTCATAACATATATTAGGGTGATTAATATGTGTCATGGACCTAGTAATAATCCATTTAAAGGTTTAAATACAGCTTTATGGATAATAATATTATGCGGTTTAATATTTTATCAAATAATACTTACTTTTATTTTTCCATTTAGATGGCATATATTTATTCTTTTACTAGAAATATGTATTTTATTCTTTTTACTTTTTAAAATAATATGGCCTTATTAATTTTCAATGGGATAATAAGGTTTTATTAATTTTTCTGTATAATTAATATAATCAATAAATTTTCCAACTTTAATAGTATTATCCATTTCATTATCGGTAAAATAAGTAATTTTAGGTAAAGAAATTACAATAAATAATAATAGTTTTTCTTCCGGTAATAAATCTGTTTTTTTAAAATATATACTTAAAAATGAAGAATAATCATATTTTGTAAAATCATTATGAAACAAATTAATCAAATCTAAAACTGGACTATCTATTTTATAATTATCCCAACTTATGAAATTACCATTTATATAATGATCTAAAGATAAATTATTATGACAATAGACAACTCTTGTTTTATCCTTATCAATAGACAATTTATACCATTTTTCTAAATTTTCTTTTAAAAAATTAATTAATGAATTTATCTTGCTCTGGTTTCTAATTAATAAATAATAAGAAGGCCTCATATATTCTTCATTTTCAGCTAAATTATATATTTTATTATAATACTCTTCAAAATATAAAATATTACTTAACACATTTTCATATATTTCTTTAATATCATCTTTGACAATATGTTTATAGTGACTAGTTTTATAATGTAAATTGGCAAGAGTATTAGCCATATCATTAGCTTTTTGATTAATAGGCATCTTTATATCATCTAAATACTTATAAACATAATTATTATCATATTCATCAATTATTTCAGGATAATTATTAAAAGACCTACTATCTAGATAATTAAATAAGTCTTTTAAATCTTTATTTTTCTTTTTAATTACATATTTACCACTATCAGTATCAACAATAATAGCTTTACCTGCTATAGTTATTTTATGAGGATTAAATATTTCTTTAATTCTCTTCATTCTCTGGTATTAGTAATTTCATATTAAGTTCTAAATTATCAAAAGTATTATATTTTTTTAAAGTATTGATATTTACATCATACTTTTTACAAATACTTTCTATAGTATCATTCATAACTACTGTATGAATATGATATTTTACAAATACATCATCAGAACTAATATTTTTTAAAAACATATTATGATCTATTTTTTCTTCATTCATATTTGTATTTATTTTAGGCATTTCAATATCATTTGAACTACTATACTCTTCTAATAATTCAGATATACTATTTTCTCTATTAGAATCATCTTCATTTTTATCTATATCTTTATCTTTAATTACTGAATTATCACTTAAATTAACTATTTCAGCATCTTTATTATTCTCTAAAAAATTATCTAGTTCTTCTTCATCATTAATTTCAATAGCTTCTAATTCTCCACTAATTGTATATTCCAAATGTATTGTTAATTCATCACCATTTTTAAAATCATAACTAAAATCTGTAATTTCTAATTCTATTGTATCTAAATTAATATTCTTATCAATTTCATGAGAAAAAGGTATTTTAAAGCTAAAATCATCTTTATTAATACTTATTTCATGTAATCTATAATCACCAGATACAATAAAATCTCCTTCTATATTTGAACCATCAATATCATAATTATCTTCAATAGATATACTTGTTATTTCATAGATATTGGTCTTAAATAAGAATTCTTTTGTTATTTCATAAGCTTTATTCACTAAAATCATTCCTTTCATAAAACTATATGAACAAACAAAAAATAAAAGACCTAATATCTTTTATTTTTATAAACTCTTACTAATTGTATTATTTATAACTAACGCATCACTTTCAATAAATAAATTATCTCCTAAGCTTGGAATTGTAGAAAACTCTTTTAAACCACTTTCTTTTCCTTCAGAAATTAATAATTTAGTTATTTCATCTAACTTTTTATCTGGTATTTCTACTACTGTTCTAACGCCTTTATCGAGTGCTCGATCTGCATATTCACTATCATGCTCATTTTGAATAAGTTTAGGAACTTTTTTCCATATTGGAATACCATTGGCATCAGTATCTACTCTGACAAGTTCACAAATATCACCAAATGATGGAGTTTCATATAATGGATTATATTCATAAAAAGTTTTAATCTTTTGGATAGATACATTACTTGGTTCAGGCTTTGCAATATCTTTAGGATAATATTCAAGTACATCATCTTCGACTTTATCTACAATAGTACCAATATATCCTAGCTCATCTTTTTCAACATTTATAATAGTACGATTATTAACTAGTTTTTTACGTAATTCTAAAGTTTCAGGTTTATTTGCAATTTTATAATAATAGTCACATCCACTATTTGGCCTTACAGAACGTACAAATTCTCTACTTCGATTAAAACCATGCTCAATTGGTGTAACTTTAGTAATTAAACTCTTATCAATTAATCTAATTTTATCATCACCAACTGGCCATAAAGCAACAAGTTCAATATTAGCAGATTGTTTTATATAATTAATACCTTTCAAATTTTTAATTACTGCATCAAGATCATATAATTCTATTCTTTCCATTACTTACTCTCCTTCTATAGAATTTAAATATTCTATTGCCTCTTTAAAACTGCCTATATCTTTAATAATTATATCATAGTTTAATTTTTTTGCAAACTTTACTGCATCATCATAGTTTTCTTTAGGACATAGAAATATATCAGCATGTTTTTTTACTGCTGCACCTAGTTTATATTCAATAGCACCTATTTCCCCAATAGTACCATCCAATTCAATGGTACCAGTACCAACTATTTTTTTACCGTGAGTAATATCTTTTTCAGTAATTGCATTATAAATAGCAAGTGCAGTAATAAAACCACCACTAGGTCCAGACTCGCTTCCTTTTGTTTCTACTTCAATATTATATTTTGAAGTAATATCAATCAAATTTAATATTGATAACCCAACATATAATTTGTCATTATCTTCGTAAATTGTCGACAATGTTTCTTTTTCTTCCTTACCATCAAGATATTTAATTTTTAGTTTATCTCCAACTTTTTTTGAATTAACATACTCTATAAAATCTTTAGTATTTTTAAATCTAATATCGTCATAACTAATAATCTCATTACCAATATTTAATTCACTATCGTTTTTATCTGTTTTAAATAGTACATAAAATGATGAAGAATTTATATCATATGGTATCTTTGCTTCATTAAATGCAACATACATAGCATTACTTAAAGCCCCTTTATATTCTAAAGAATCCCTAGCCATTACATCAGATATATCTTCATTAGAGTTAATTGTAAATTTTTCATTCTTAATAAGTTCCCACGATGGTATTACTTTAGCAAGTAGATAGAAAGGAAGTCTGCCTTTCATCATACTAACATATGCCATATTAAAAGATCCTTTACTTTCATATATATTATCACCACTAACCCTAGATGAAGCATTAATCGTACCACCAGGCCTATAAATACTATAACCAGTATCATAAAAACAAAAACAAGCAAATAGAACTAAAAAAATTATACTTTTGTAATTCTCTTTAATAAATTTTCTAATATTATCATAAATTTTATTAATATATCTTTCCATAATTAAATTATAGCACGTAAATGGTGAAAAAATGAAGAATATAATAAGAAATATTTTAATTATTATTATTTTGGTCTTATTATTTATCAAAAGACCATATGTAATTAAATCTATTATAAATGGAATAAACCTTTGGCAAAACTGCATTTTACCTAGTATATTCCCTATTATGTTAATTAGTGATTTTATATTAAATACAAATTTAATTAATATTATTAGTAACACCATTGGTCCCATATTTTCTAAAATATTTAGAATAAATAAATGTTCATCATACGCAATATTAATGAGTATTATTAGTGGCTGTCCAACAAATGCGAAATATATTAAAGATTTATTAAATATGCATATTATAGATAATAATGAAGCTATTAAAATATTATCTATGTCTTTATTTTATAATCCCTTATTAATACTTACAATAACTAATTATCTTGAATTTCATGATCAAGTATACTTAATTATATGTAATTTAATATCTAATCTAATTATCGGAATATTTAATCGTAATATAAAATGTAATATAACCAATAATATATTAATTTCCAAAGAGTTTAACTTAGTAAATAGTATAAGTAATGCTATAGATGTTTTATTACTAATATTAGGCGCTATAATTACATTCGCAGCATTAAACAGTTTACTACCAATTAATCACCCACTACTCTCTGGAAGCTTAGAAATAACTAACGGGATTAATTCTATTAATAATTTAGATATTATATATAAATACAAACTAATATTTACTGGTATATTAATGGGATTTGGAGGATTTAGCATATTAACACAAATAAAAAGTATCTTTAAAGATACTAAATTAGATTATAGTATATATTATAAATCCCGAATTATACATATTACATTAATGATAACTTTTTGTTATTTAAAAATTATTTAAACAATTAAACTCTTAATGGTTTCCATAGATAATCCAGTAGCTTTTTTAATAACTTCCAATGATATCTTTTCTTTTAATAAACTTTTTGCTATAGCAATAGATTTTTGCTCAGCTCCCTCTAAC
>CACZRB010000013.1 GCA_902783555.1 uncultured Erysipelotrichaceae bacterium | reverse complement strand
GTATATGTATGAGTTAATGGATTTCCTCTTTCAAAGTATCCACTTCCTATTATTGTCGTACTACCAGCATCTTTCATTTCCATATCTGGTATTACTTTACCACTATTTGAATCATTTACACCACTTATTGAATATTTTATTGATCCAGGTGTAAATGTATTATTATCTACTACTAATTTTAATCTATAAGGCATATTTAAATAGATACTAGTATTCTTTCCTGTTAAAGTTATTGTTTTAGTTGCAAATGGTACTTCGCTATCTGGTATAATTTTACTTACACTTATGACATTTCCACCATCTACATCTATTTCTAATTCTCCTGCTTCTAAAGTTAAGGTACTAGCACTTTCTAACCCACTTATCTTAGCACTAAAATAAGCATATGTTACTCCTATACCTAACAATATTACTAATATAAATACTAATATTATCCCTATAGTCTTCTTCATAAAAAATAGACCTACTTTCTTATTAAATTTTACCATTAAATTTAATACTCTACAACTGTAAAAAACATGTAAAATAATCTGCATATATTTAAACATTATCATATTATTTGATATCCTAATTATAGGAAGTGAATATATGAATAATGATACTATTAAATTTGAAGAAAATGGTGAAGAATATAAAATTATTAAAATACTAAATCCTAATAATATTCTATATGATTACATCATTTATACTAATGATGGAGCAAATATTTTTGCATCACGTTATAAAGTAAATAATGGACAAATAGAACTTACACCTATTGAAGAAGAATATGAATGGAATTACTTAGATGAATATTTAAAGGAGGCAACTAATGAATAATTATAATGGTAAACATACTGCTCAAAATCATCCTAATGTATCTAATAAAGGAAAAGCTACTATAGTTTTAGCTGGCGTTTTACTAGCAAGTTCTCTATCAGCTCATGCTCTAGCTAAACAAGATAAAGAAATGGATATAAAAAATATAAAACCTCAAAAACAAATTGAATCTACAATTCCTTTACCAGAAGTTAGTACAATTATTGACCATATTAAAGCTCAATATCTATTAAAAGATGAACATGGTCCTACATTTGAAGGATTAATATTCGATTATTTTAATAAATCATTAGAAAATATTGCCACTGATAAACAAATAGATGCATTAAATCAAATACTTCAAGATAAAGATTTAATTAATAAAATATATAATTATGCTATAAATAATTCAAATATTCCAATTACTTTATTTAATAGTATAGATAATCAAGAAGTTACAAATAATATTCAAATTATTAAAACAAATGAACAATTAATGAAATATATAAAAAAATATGCTAATACATATGGTGAAGATGAAAATAAAATAATTGCTCTAATAGCAAATAATATGAATGATGGTATTATTAACAATAATAATCCACTTGGAATAAATAATGAATGGTTTACTTTAGGTGCTAAATATTCAGTATATAATTATGAATTAAATACTAATCAAGATTTAAGAAACTTTAAAAACAATTCTAAAAGAAGTTTAGAAGAGGCAATTTTATATGGAATTATGGTTTGCCAAAGTTCTATTAAACAAGCAAACGGAAATGGTTTTGATTCATTTGCCTATATTAAATATGGGCCTCATATAACTAAGTTAACTAGCGAACAAAAAAATGATCTTGAAAGCTACAGAAATGAAATTTTAACTACTATGACCAAATGTTCTAGAATAACTTCTCCAGTCTTTATTACTAATTACACTCTATCACTTAGTAATTCTCATCAAACTATGGAAAGAATTCAAAGTGAAGAATATACATTTAATATAATTAATCGAATAATTACTGAATTAAATGTTAGTTTGAGTAATACTTATGGTAAAACTTTAAATTAAAAAAATACGTAATTAAGCGTATTTTTTTATATTCTAGATGGATTATTATCTATTTCAATAAAAACGTGCGTATTTACTTTATAGGCTTCATCTAATTCAATTAAAGTATCTTTTATTTTTTCATAGTTCTTATATTTTAAAATAATTTGAAAACGATATATATTATTAAATTTAAACATTGAAGCAGTTGTAGGTCCTAAAATAATAGTATCTGAAAGTTTATTATTTAAGAATTTAAAAACTTTAGTTGCTTCCTTACTTGCTAATTCATAATCTTTAGAAGCTATTTTAATTAAAGTCAAATAATAATATGGAGGATATTTTAAACATTTTCGAATACCCATCTCATAATTAAATAAAGCATTATAGTCAGCATTTTGAACAAAACTAATAGTTTTATTTTCTGGATTAAATGTCTGAATAATAACTTTTCCTTTTAAATTTTTGCGTCCTGCTCTACCAGATGTTTGGGTTAATAATTCAAATGTACGTTCACCACTTCTAAAATCTGGTATATTTAAAGATTCATCAGCATTAATAATACCAACTAAACTTACATTTGGAAAATCAAACCCTTTACTTATCATTTGTGTACCTACTATAATATCTGCATTGCCATCTTCAATATTTTTTATCATCTCTTCTTGCGAACCCTTTTTACTTGTTGTATCAATATCCATTCTTATTATTTTAGCATTATATTTTTTATTTAATTCTTCTTCTAACTTCTCAGTTCCAAGTCCTAAATTAGATAAAGCTTTTTCTTTACATGTTGGACATATATCAGTATTTAATAAAGTATAACCACAATAATGACATCTTAAATGATTACTACTTTTATGATAAGTTAAAGTAATATCACAATTAGGACATTTAAAAGTATATCCACAATTTTTACAAGTAATAATAGTATTAAAGCCTCTTCTATTTAAAAATATTATCACTTGTTCTTTTTTTAATAAGCGCTCCTTTATTTCTTTATCTAATAAATCACTTATTATCATATTTCCTTTTTGATATTCACTTTGCATATCAACAATACTTATTTCTGGAAGAGTTGCATCCCCTATTCTTTTAGTTAAAGTTAATAATTTATAGACACCTTTTAATCCTCTAGCCATGCTTTCTAAAGAAGGAGTTGCACTACCTAAAAGAACAGGACATTTATGATATTTAGCTCTTTCTATCGCAATATCTTTAGCATGATATCTAGGATTATTATCTTGTTTATAATTACTACTTTGTTCTTCGTCTAAAATAATTAAACCGATATTTTGAAATGGAACAAATATTGCACTTCTAGTTCCAACTACTATTTTAACATCACCATTTAATATTTTATGGTATTCATCATATTTTTCACCTTCAGATAAACTACTATGAAATATTGCAACTTTTGCCCCAAACCTTTCATAAAAACGATTAACTATTTGAGTTGTTAAACTTATTTCTGGTACTAACATAATTGCTTCTTTACCATTATTTACAACCTCTTCAATTAAATTCATATAAACTTCCGTTTTACCAGAGCCTGTAATACCATAAAGCAAAAAAATATCACTTTTATTAAAAGAATTTTTAACACAATCTACAGCATCTTTTTGTTCTTTAGTTAATGTTAAAGACTTAAATAAAACATTAGGTTTATTAATACGATATTTATTTTCTTTTATTATTTTAATTAAGTTTAAATCTAATAATTTATTTACAACTATATTAGAATATTCTTTTTTTAGAATTTTATCAGTAATTAATAATTTATTTAAAAGTTCCAGTTGTTTGCTAGCTCTTTTATTATTTTCAATATAATTTAAAGCATCTTTTCTAGAAACTAAGCATAAATATTCATCATATTTTTGATAATTACTTTTAATAGTTTTTACTTTCATTGATGTTGGAAGCATACATTGATAAGCACTTATTAATGAACATAATGTATTTTCTTTAATAAAATTTCCTAATTTCAATAATTCTTCATTTAAAATAAAATTTTGTTTAGGAATATCGATTATTTCTTTTAAGTTTTCATTTTCTGTTTTATTTTTAATATTTATAACAAAGCCATTAATAGTAGTATTACCAAAAGGAACTATTACTTTGATACCTACTTTTATACTATTGCTTAATCTTTCTGGAATAATATAAGTAAATTTTCTATCTAGAGCTTTAGCTCCATATTCTACTAATACATCAGCATACATTTAATCACCTCCTAAAAGCAAAGTATTTACTTCTTTACATTCATAATTATACTTGTTGTAAATAATAAAATCAAGATTAAAGGCAGGACTAATCCCAGATAATTAAAGGCGTTGCTTGTAATTTTAAATATTTTAAAAATACATTATTTCCAATATTTGGAATTTGACATATTAGTACATTTGTTCTATAATCTAATTGGTGATGCAAATGGAAAATAATATAATCGCTATAGATTTAAAAAGCTTTTTTGCTTCATGTGAATGCATAGAATTGGGCCTTGATCCTTTTACTACTCCCTTAATTGTTTGTGATCCTAATCGTAATGGTGCAATAACTTTAGCAGTTACTCCATTCTTAAAAAAATTTGGAGTTCCTGGTAGATGTAGAGTTTATGAACTAGCTAAATATAATATTCCTAAATATGTCAAAATTATAAAGGCACCACCACGTATGGGTTTATATATTAGAAAAAGTAAGGAAGTATTAAGCATTTATTTAGAATTTGTTGCTAAAGAAGATATGCATGTTTATTCTATTGATGAAGTATTTTTAGATGTTTCTAAATATTTAAAATTATATAAGAAAACTTCTTTTGAACTTGCAGAAGATATTATGAAGAGAATTAAAGAAAAAACCGGTCTTACTACTACGGCAGGTATTGGTCCTAATTTACTTCTTGCTAAAGTAGCTATGGATATAGAAGCAAAACATAATCCTAATAATATCGCAATATGGTCATATAATGATATTGAAACTAAATTATGGCCTATTACTCCTTTATCTAAAATGTGGGGAATTGGTCCAAGAATGGAAAAAAATTTAAATAAATTAGGACTATTTTCTATTGGAGATATTGCTAAATTTGATAAGAATAAACTTAAAGAAAAGTTTGGAATTATAGGATTAGAATTATGGAATCATGCTAATGGAATTGATACATCTAAAATTAGTGATTTTAATGGACAGATAAAAGATAAATCAATTTCTCACTCTCAAGTTTTATTTAAAGATTACAATGGTGATAATGTGCAAATAATCATTAAAGAAATGATTGAAGTTTTAACTAAAAGACTAAGAGAAAATAACAAACAAACATCTTTAATTGGTCTTGGTATAGGTTATTCAAAAAATATTCAAGGTGGTTTTTATCATATGCAAAAATTAGATGCCGCAACAACATCTGAAAAAGTAATTTATAATATCTGTGAAAATATTTTCGATAAATATTATGAAAATTTACCTATTCGTAAAGTAAGCATATCACTTGGTAAACTATCTGATGATACTGGAGTTCAGCTTAATTTATTTGAATCTTTTGAAAACATAAAAAAAGAAAAAAATGGAAATTTAGCCATTGATGAAATTAAAAATAGGTTTGGTAATAATAGTATTCTTAAAGCATCTAGTCTTTTAGAAGATTCAACTGCTATTGAACGTAATAAAAAGATTGGTGGTCATAATGCATGATCGTGGAATGATAAAATGGCTCCCTTTTAATTCAATTATAAATGGTGATGAAGTAGTTAATTCTATTGAAAAAGAAAAAAGAAAAATAATTAAACCTACTTTATCTGAAGATCAAATACAAAATATTGAAGAATATATATTAGAATCTATGATTAATAATATACCTATAACTTTTAAAATATATAAGGGTGGATTTATAAATGAAATATCGGGAATTGTTACGAATATTGATTCAGTAAAGCAAAAAATATATTTAGATAATCATAAATATTTATATTTTAGAGAAATTATTAATGTATTTAATTCTAGTTTATAATCAGTCTAAGAAAAATAAATAATTTTTTGCAAAAAAATGTTGATTTTAGCGCATACTTATGATAATATTAGTATGTTCTTTGGGGAATTAGCTCAGTTGGCTAGAGCATCTGCCTTGCACGCAGAGGGTCAAGGGTT
>CACZRB010000012.1 GCA_902783555.1 uncultured Erysipelotrichaceae bacterium | reverse complement strand
ATCATTAGATATTGAAGCAATGAAATTTAATACAGCTATTGCTGAACTTATGAAATTAGTTAATGCTTTTTATGAAAAAGATAATATAACAACTAGTGAATATGAAGTATTAATAAAACTATTATATCCTTTTGCTCCTCATATGTGTGAAGAATTAAATGAAACTATTTTACATAAAGAATCTCTAGTTTATTCATCATGGCCAGAATATGATGAAGCTAAAACTATTGATAGTGAATATAAAATAGGTGTTCAAGTAAACGGAAAATTAAGAGCAACTATTACAGTATCTGAAAATGATAGTGAAGAAGATATAAAGAATAAAGCATTAAATGAAGAAAATATTTTAAGACATACTGAAGGCAGGGAAGTAGTTAAAGTTATAGTTGTACCTAGAAGAATAGTTAGTGTTGTAATAAAATAACACTAACTTTTATTTTTAATAATAATTTTTTTGCTTTTTAAAAAAAATATGCTATAATTTAGATATTAAGGTAGGTTAGTGTGATATGAATTTAGAAAATAGTATAAATGTAAGTGGCTTAGATAATACAAGTTTAGAAATGATTGCTGGAATGCTTGCTACATATAGTTTAGTTGCAGGATTAGTTTGTTTACTAATGATTGTTGAACTATGGATTATCTTTAAAAAGTGTGGCAAAAAGGGATGGTTATCTATTGTACCAATTGCCAATGTTTGGACATTATTTACAATAGTTGATTTACCAGGTTGGTTATGTTTAATTCCAGTTGCTAATTTTGTTGGAATAATTATGGCATACATTAAATTACCTAATAAGAGATTTGGTAAAGGTTTAGGCTTTGGAATTGGGACTTTATTATTACCATTTATTTTCTTAGGAATCTTAGCATTTAGTAAAAGCAAAGAAGAAAATAAAACAGGTGTATCACCTGCTATGGAAGTACCAGGAGAAATTGCTGTTAATGAAGAAACAAATAATATGACTGCACCAGTAATGCCAGAAATGAATACTGGTATTGAAAATTCTCCAGTAAATAATGAAATGTCTATGCCCAATGTTGAAAGCTCAGAAGTTCCAGACTTAATGGCTGCCCCAACAGCGCAAGAAGTAGCTCCTGAAATACCAGAAGTACAAAATACTATTGTTGAAGAGCCAGCATTAAATTTAGCAGAAGAACCAGTTGCTGCACCAATGGTAGATACTCCTGTTATTAATCCTGAACCAGAAGTAAAAGAAGCTGATGTAATAAATGCTTTTGAAATGCCTGCACCAGCTGCTGACAATGTAGTAATAAATGATATTCCTAATCCTGCTAATGAAGTAGTTCAAAATGAAAATCCTACTCCAGAAGTAGATACTTTAATAGTAGAAGCAGCACCGGCACAAGAACCAGCTTCAGTTAATATAGAAGCGCCAGAAACATCAGCATCACCTTTTGCTCCAGAAATGGCAACTCCAAATATATTTGATGTTCCTGCTGCATCAGAAACTCCAAACACTGAACCAGCAAATAATACTCAAAATATTGATGCTGATTTAGAAGCAACTTTTGAATTACCAAAAATGGCTAATGAAATAATCAATAGTGATATTACTGCCACTAAAACTTGTCCAAATTGTGGGCATGTAAATGAATATACTAATAAGACATGTGTAATGTGTGGAAGTAACTTAGAATAACTGACTTTATGTTAGTTATTTCTTTATGATATAACCCGAGTTTGGCTAAAATCAAAAGAGATAGATGCAATCACTAAAAAACCTAAAACAAAAACAATAAAAGAAAAAGAAATAATTTATTTGAGTAAAAAGCATTATGAAAAAGAGAAACATCAAAATTCAAAATTCATTGAATATTTAGAAAGCTGTAAGGAAAATCCTGATAAACTTAAAGATAGACAAAGAAAATCACAGGAATTTATTAAAGTTGTTCAGGTTGATAAAAAAACTGGAGAAATAATTAAAACTAAGCAACAAGAAAAAATAAAAAGTTATAAACTTTCATGATATAATTATTTAAATAAAGAAGTAAATAATGAAGGAGTTAATAAAAAAGATTAATAATAAAAATGTTCGCATGAAGTAGATATTGTAATACAACAAATTTTTTGATATGATTTAAATGAAAATATAATAGTTTTCTAGAAAGGGAATAGTTTATGAAATTAATCAAATACACTTTTTATGTATTGTTAATCTCAGTAATTTTTGGAACTTTTTCAACTTTTGCATATCAAAATTATAATGCACCGTCTAGTGGAATAATTCCAATTTATTTTGAATTAAGTGGAACCGGTACTAAAAAAACTGATTACTATTATAGAAATGGTTCAGATTACATGCAAAGTTATAAATTTGAGCAAAATATTACTAATGTTCATCCAGATGGATGTACAGGATGTACAATAAGGGCTACTTTATATAAAAAGAATGAAACTACTGGTGAATATTAC
The DNA here is from genome assembly GCA_902783555.1 of uncultured Erysipelotrichaceae bacterium. Taxonomy (GTDB): domain Bacteria; phylum Bacillota_I; class Bacilli_A; order RF39; family UBA660; genus CAG-533. Next base: position 7,219 of record CACZRB010000012.1, on the reverse strand, counting down.
AGCTTACATGAAATTATTGGGCAAACTGGTGATAATTATTATTTTGATGGTTCAGTAATTATAAATAGTTATGATGCTGGTAGATATCAATTGGCTATAAGAAGACATACATTTGTAGTGGTAACTACATATACATTCGGTGATTGGTATATAAATCAAAATAATCCAGATGCTGTCTTCCATGTATTATAATCACTATTTTGTTTAATACATGCGAATTTGAAAGGAATAAGGTATGAAATTAAAAAATTATATTTTTACTATTGTATTTATTGTATTCTTGCATATCATTGTGTTAATTGGATTATTTCGATATAATAATAATGAGAGAATTCTACTAAATGATATTGAAAATCAAGTTGTTATATGTAAAGATTATCAATTGAATCAATCTTTTCCTAATGAAAGTTATAAAACAATGTGCGATAAATATTTAGAACGTGATTACAAATCAATATATAAAAGAGATTTTTCCCATTTTGTTGGTACTTTGGATAATTTCATGCCTTTAAACCTTGAATCAGCTGTTATTATATATTGCATTGTTATTTTAAGCGCATATCCAATTTGCAGATATTTAAGAAGTGGAATTATAAAATACGATATTGAACGTCAAAATTTTAAAGATATTAAGAAAAAAATAATTTTACCAAGTTTATTTGCTGGTTTAATTCCACTCATAATGTTAATATTTATAATTTTAATTGGTTTAATTTACACCGGCAATTTTTCCATTAACGCATATTTAGGATTTCAAGCAGTTAATATTAATAAGCCCATATTATTATGTATAAGTAGCATATTAATTCCTTTAGCATTGGGCCTTTATTACTCCAATGTGACTTTAATAGTTTCTAGAAAAAAGCATAATTTTATTATTTCATCAATACTATCATTTTTAATTATTATAGGTATTGAAATATTTTTTGAAACAATATTTTCTAGTTTTTTAGGTCTAATTTTTAACGATAGTGTAGGCATTGCATTTAATAGTATTTCTTATTATCATTATGCAGATTATTATGGACTTTTTCTGCCAACTATTTTTTCACTGTCACTATTAGTGGTTTCAACAATTATAATGATAAAGTCTTACAAAAGTAAAGAAAAAATAGTGATGGACTGTGAAATATAAGAGAAACGGAGTTGTAAATATGAAAATTGAAATAAAAAGTGTCAGCAAAAAATTTAAGGATAACGAAGTTATAAAAAAAACTAATCTTGTACTGGAAAGCGGTAATATATATGGATTTTATGGAAGAAATGGTTCAGGGAAAAGTGTCTTTCAAAAACTTCTTTGTGGATTATATATGCCTACGAGCGGTAACATTTTATATGATGGCATAGATATAAATGAAAAGCATGAATTCCCTTTAAATGTCCGCGCTCAAATCGAAACCCCTACCTTTTTTCATGATTTATCAGGATTTAAAAATTTACAAATATTAGCTGAAATTCAAAATAAAATAAGTGATAATGACATAATAAAAGCATTGGAAATAGTCAATTTAATTGAAGAAAAGGATAAAATATATGCAAAATATTCTCTTGGTATGAAACAAAAATTAGGAATTGCACAAGCAATAATGGAAAATCCGGATGTAATAATTTTGGATGAGCCATTTAACGGCATTGAAAGAGTAACAGTAAATAAAATAATTGATTTTCTAATACATGCTAAAAATGAAGGAAAATTAATTATTGTAAGTAGCCATATTAAAGAGGATTTAAATGCAATGGCAAATGTTTTCTATGAGTTTGATAATGGTACTATAGTCGAGGTTAATAGTGCCAAATAAAAACTTAATATCTATTTTAAATTCTAGAATTCAAGAGCATATAAATAAAAAATATATAACATTTTTATTTATCGCATTATTAATTATCTGTTCTATAGAACTTTTTTCAGCTAATCCAAATCGTAATTTTTGGAATTTATTAGTTTGTCAATATACAAATCAAATTACTAATATATCTTTTTTTGCAATAATTATAATAAACGATTTGTTATATGTAAGAGAATTTAGAAATCAAATTTATATTTATAATCGTATAGGTGAATATAAAAAAATTGTATTGATTGATATCATGGCTATTATTAAAATGTCATTAATTATATTTTTAAGCTTTACAATTTTAAATATATCTTTTGCTTTTATTAAATCACAAGGTAATTATGTTTTTATAAATGATACTTATTATTTAATGCCTGAATTGTTATATTTATTCTTTTTTATTGTGAAATATATAATCTATGCTTTAATAGTTGCAATAATTGTTTATTTATTATATAGAATACAAAATAAAATAATTACTTATTTATTTTGTACATTATTGCTATTAACAATTACTATAATTCCTAATTTTGATAATAAAATATTAGATGTTATTTCTTCGCCTTTGACTATTATATCTTATTTATCGAGAAGTCCATTTATTGATTTTTATACAGAAGTTATATGTTCAATTGCCAATATACTTTTATATATTGTAATTTGCTATTTATTATATAATAATGTTTGCAAAAGAAAAAGTGATGTTTAAATGAATTATCAAATTAATGTAATGAAAAAAATTTTGAAAAATTGCAGTAAGTTTTATATATTTATATTTATAATATTATTTTTTTATTTTTTACTTGCTTTTCCAAAAATAAATGATTTAAGTAATATAAATCAAGTATATATTTCTTTTATTAACCCTTTAAATAATAATTGTAATAGAGCGAATTTTTTAATTAATCTTTATTATTTAATACTTCATATTTATATATACAAATTGTATCTTAACTATGAAAAGAAAAGTAGTATTGAATATATAATATTGAGATGTAATACTATAAGGTTATTAATATATAAAATAGTAGTAAGTGCAATTTATACATGCATTTCACTGTTATTATACCATATTTTTATTTTTTCTTTTTTTAAACATTATGTTCGTTTTAGTATTAAAATATACTTATATAATTATTTATTCTATATTTTAGTGTTTATAGTTATGGCTATAATTAACTATAGAAATAAAATTATTAAATGTTAATCAGTATACTTTATTAAAAGAGTTCTTAATTAAATTAGGTAATATATAATCCCGAGTTCTGCCACTAAAACTTGTCCAAATTGTGGACATGTAAATGAATATACTAATAAAACATGTGTAATGTGTGGAAGTAACTTAGAATAACTGACTTTATGTTAGTTGTTTTTTTATGATATAATAAAAAAGAGGGCGATAAAATGCAAGGAAAACTAATTGTTATAGAAGGAACTAATTCATCAGGTAAACAAACGCAAGCTGATTTATTAGTTTCTCATTTAAATAAAGATAGTATTACAAGTGAAAGAAGAAGTTTCCCCGATTATGATAGCCCTACTGGTAAAATAATAGGCGAGTGTATCCTAGGGAAAAATAATAAATCTTTCTTTTCAGAAGGAATCGAAAATATTCCACCTAAAGTAGCCGCTCTTTATTATGCTGCTGATCGTGCCTATAATATTGATAAAATTAAAGACTTATTAAATAATGGTGTAAATGTTATATTAGATCGTTATGTTGAATCTAATATGGCTTATCAAGCTGCTAAATTTAAAAGTACATCTGATAAAATAAATACACTTTTATGGATGGAACAATTAGAATTTAATTTATTAGACTTACCACGCCCTGATAAAGTAATATTTTTATACTTGCCTTATGAATATCGTATGGATAAAGAAGAATACACTGAAAACTTAAAAAATGCTGAAACTGTTTATAGTTTAATGGCTGAAAGATATGGCTTTGAAATAATCAATTGTATTAAAGATGATAAAATAAGAACTATAGACGATATTCATTTAGAAATATATAAAATTGTTAAAGAATACCTTGTAAATAAAATGACAACAAAATGATAAATAATAGTAAAAAGATAGTAGATTAGTTTATAATAAGATTATACTTACAAAAAAGGACATTATTTGCTTCCTTACTTATTTAACATAATAGTAGGAGGCGAAAATGTTAGTTAAAGTATTTGATGAATCACATGAAAAAGATTTAGAAAACTCTATTAATACTTTTTTATTAAGTGATATAGAACTTATAGACATTAAATACAGTGTGGCTATTACAGCAGTAGGAGAAGATCAAATTTACTGCTTTACAGCCCTTATTCTATATAGAAAATTAGGTGTTGATTAGTGAAAAAAAATAGTTTTATAACTGGAACTTTAATTGCAACTTTATCTCTAGTATTTGTTAAGATATTAGGAATGCTTTATGTAGTACCATTCTATGCTATTGTGGGCTCTAAAGGTGGGGCTCTTTATAGTTATGCCTATAATATTTATAATATTTTTTTACTTATATCTTCAGCGGGAATTCCTAGTGCGATAAGTAAAATTATTAGTGAATACGATGCTTTAGGTCACTTTGAAGCCAAAAATCGTGCTTTTAATATTGCCAAAAAATTATTAATGGGAATTTCTACTATTACATTTATTATTCTATTTGTTTTTGCGGAAGAAATAGGTACTTTTATAATTGGAGATTTAAAAGGTGGAAATACCATTGAAGATGTATGCTTTGTCATTAGATGTGTATCATTTGCAGTTTTATTAATTCCCCATTTAAGTGTAACAAAAGGATACTTTCAAGGACATAAATATATCGGTCCATCAAGTACATCTAATTTAATTGAACAAATAGTTAGAATCTTTATTATATTAGTTGGTTCCTACGTATCATTAAAAGTGTTTCATTCAGAATTACCTATTGCTGTAGGTATAGCTGTATCCGGAGCATTCTTTGGTGGACTTGTTGCCTATATTTACTTACATCATAAAATGGTTAAGCATAAAGCTGAACTAAATATGGATAAAGAATACAAAAAAGATGATATTACAAATAAAGAAATAATTAAAGAAATAGTTAAATATGCTGTTCCATTTATAATAATTAATATTGTTGGTTCAATTTATAGTTTTACAGATATGATACTAATTCTAAGAACTTTAAATCATTTAGGTTTTAATGCTGAAACAGTTGAGTTTATTACTAGTATTATTTCTACCTGGGGTGGAAAAATAGCTATGATAGTAAACTCAATAGCTAGTGGTATGAGTTATGCTTTAATTCCAATGATTGTATCAAGCTATGCTGTTAAAAATTTTAAAGAATTAAATGAACACTTAAATAAAGCACTTCAAATTATTATTTTTGTATCATTACCAATGACAATAGGTTTATCTATTTTAGCAACTCCAGTTTGGACACTATTTTATAACACTAATCCATATGGTGGAGCAGTATTAAAAGTTATGATATTTAATGCCTTACTTGGAAATATTGCGATGATATCTAATGCAACTTTACAAAGTTCTAATAGATTTAAATTAGTATACTTAAATAACATTATTGGGCTTCTCTTAAATGCTTTATTAGATGTACCTTTAATGTTATTATGTAATTATATAGGTATTGGAGCTTATTATGGAGCAATATTTGCATCAAGTATCGGTTATATAACATCTATTTATATTAGTTTACACTTTATTCAAAAAGAAGATGGATTTAAATTAAATTATACAAGTACATTTAAAACAGTAGGTAAAATAATTATACCAACAATTTCAATGATTATAGTGCTTTTAATTATAAATCGTTTCTTAAATTTTGATGTATACACTAAAATCGGTAGTTTAATAACAGTTATAATTAATACTATAATTGGAGCAATAGTATATCTTGGAATTAGTTATAAACTTGGAATTATTGATAACATATTTGGAAGAGAATATATTAAAAAACTAATAAAAAAACTCACCTTCGGTAAGTTCCCTAAAAATTAAACCATATACATATGATTATTGTTATTATATTCATCTATATTTATATTGTTAGTCTGTCCATCACCTTCTAGGACATTAATTCTAGCTTCTAATCTATTAAGTTGTCTTTCTATTTTTGAAAGACGAGCATCAATATCACTATACATATTAGTATTAGGTATAGCAGGTCCAGCATAAAAATTTGAATTAGCACTAAATGTTTGATTAGGAATTCCCATCATCATATTAGGCATTCCATTATCATAACTATTCATACTATATTCAGAAAAAAATGAATTACGATCTTTTTTCATATTACACCTCTAAAATAATATATGTGAAATATGACAAAAGTTTAATTAAGGAGTAGAAAATATGAGATTAAGAAATGTAAAAAATGCAAAAACAATTGTTGAAAATCATGAGTTAGTTGTTAAAACTAATCCTTTTAATAATGAAAAACCATTACATATTGAAATAGGTACTGGTAAAGGAGATTTTATTATTGGTAAAGCTTTAATGCATCCAGAAATTAATTTTATTGGAATTGAAAAGTATGAATCGGTATTAATTAGAGCATTAGAAAAAGCACCTAAAGAAATTGAAAATTTAAGATTTATGTGTTTTGATGCTTTAAAAATAAATGAAGTATTTGATAATAATGTTGATAAAATCTATTTGAATTTTTCAGATCCATGGCCTAAAAAGAAACATTCTAAAAGAAGACTTACAAGTCCTATATTTTTAGATTTATATGAAAAAATAAGTAAAGATACAATTAATATTGAACAAAAAACTGATAATAAAGGCTTATTTGCTTATTCGCTTGAAATGTTTAACAATCATGGCTACTTCTTTAATGAAGTATCTTTAGATTTACCAGAAGATAAAGAAGATAATGTTCAAACTGAATATGAAAAGAAATTTCGAGGTAAAGGAGTTACTATTAATTATTTAAATGTATCTAAAAAGAAGTAAACATTAAAAATTTTAAGCAAGTCTAAATAAATGGAGGATTTGCTTTTATTTTTATATCAACATTAATTTAAGATAAAATAACTTCATGCCAATTTGACACTTGTTGCTGGCATTATTCACGTGGTATAATCACTTTGAAGATAGGTGGTAATATGGAAAAAACAAAACAGTCATTAATACTAAGTATTTCACTTGCTTTAGTATTTATAATAACAATAGGACTTTCCTATGCTTATTTTAGTGCTAGATTAATTGGAGTAGAAAGAGCAAGTACTCTTACATTAGATGCAGGTATAATGGAAATAGATTATTCAGAAAACTCTAATATAATTGAGCTATCAGGAATATATCCTAAGGAAGAAGCCTGGGCTACCAAAACTATAACCTTAACTGGAACTAATACTACCATAGATTTGGATATGCATTAT
>CACZRB010000011.1 GCA_902783555.1 uncultured Erysipelotrichaceae bacterium | reverse complement strand
TTCAACAACCACAGCATTCAATAATGTAGAAGGAGTATATAATACAGCAAGTGGCTCAGGTTTCATGTATGGAGATTCAACTGCTCAAAACTTTACGGATGCTCAAACTAATACAACCGCAAGTACACTTTTAATAAGATTACAAGATTGGTATGATTTAAAGTTTACTGATAGTAATGTAATAAACAATCTTGCCGACGTAATATGGTGTGGCGATAAGAGTTTAAATAGTGGTGTCGGATATGGTAATACATACTCAAATTACGGGGCATATTTAAGATTAATAACACAAAAAGCGCCAAGTTTAAAATGTCCAACTAGTGATAAAATAAATGGAGAATTAGGTAGTCTTTCAAAATATACTGCTCAGTCAAGTGATGGAAATGGATTACTACACAGAGAAGTAGCAGGAGAAACAAAATATTATCCAATCGGTCTTATAACAGCTGACGAAGCCGCATTTGCAGGCGGAGTATACAACGTAAGAAATAATACATATTACTTATACAATGGTCATTATTACTGGACTATGTCGCCGTCTAATTTCTATGGCGGTTACGCTCGCGTTTGGGGCGTGTATTCGACAGGCTACTTGGGCGGCAACGGCGTGCCCAGTGGCGGCGGTCTGCGCCCCGCAGTTTCTCTTAAATCAACGGCAACGATATCAGGTGGAACTGGAACAGTCTCAGACCCATATATAATAAGTGTATAGTGTTAAACTAAAAAGCCGTAATCAATAATCGTAGAATATTTGCGCCAAACCCTTGGCGCAAATAGACTTTAATAAAAATTATAAATTAAAATATTAAGGAAAAACTAAAGAATATTTCAAATAAATTAGTTCTTTGCTACTTTCTTTTAAGAAAGTAGATAATAAATATAACTATAATTAATTTTAGATAAATTATTATAGTAGGGTTATGCTACGAAGGGCTCAGGGTCCTGTCTTCCCGTTAGGGATTCATTTTGCGGTAGTTATGTCGCCGTATAATTTCAATACGACTAATCAGCTCGCTAACGTTTGGAACGTGAATTCGACAGGCAACTTGAACAACAACAACGTGACTAATACTAACATCGGTCTGCGCCCCGCAATTTCTTGAAATTTTTCAAAATGAAAAATAATAAATTTAGTAGTAATATTTAGTAGCGAAAAATAATTTAATAAGATCAAATTGACTATAATTAAATTTTAGATAAAATGATTATAGTAGGGTTATGCTACAATGGGCTTATAGTCTAGCCTGGGTTTTAAGGTTTTTATTTTGCGGTTTGTTATGTCGCCGTATAATTTCAATACGACTAATCAGCGCGCTAACGTTATGATCGTGAATTCGCCAGGCTCCTTGGACAACAACAACGTGACTAATACTAGCAACGGTCTGCGCCCCGCAATTTCTCTAAGTTTTTCGAAATGAAAAAGTAAATAATTAGTAGCAAAAATTGTTTGATATAATTAAATATAACTATAATTAATTTTAGATAAATTATTATAGTAGGGTTATGCTACAAAGGGCTCAGGGGCCTGTCTTCCCGTTAGGGCATTCATTTTACGGTTGTTATGTCGCCGTATAATTTCAATGGCAGTAACGCTAACGTTTGGAACGTGAATTCGACAGGCAACTTGAACAACAACAACGTGACTAATGGCAACGGTCTGCGCCCCGCAATTTCTTTAAATTTTTCAAAAGAAAAATTAAATTTAAGTGGTAAGTAGTATAGAGCTTAAAGTGATAACCTCATAGTACAAAATTTTTTGACTATAGCAGAGGAAGTCGGCATGATAGAGAAACAAGCATAGTCCGTTAAATTACACATTGTGGTAATTTTCAAAGTAGTGCCTATTAGGAGCTAGAATTTGTGAGTAGATATAATTTTATTGAAAATGAGTTTTTTAGTGTACCTAGTAGGATTTTTTTCTTTTATGAAAGGTAGGAATAAAATGGGTAAATTAATGGATATATATAAATCCAAAAAAGAAAAAAATCCAGACAAAATTTATATGTTTAAAGGCGGAGTGTTTTATTACTTTTTAGATGAAGATGCGCTTTATATAAGCGATAAATATAAATTTAAATTAACTGATTTCGGTGAAACAGTTAAATGTGGCTTTCCAATTAAAGCTATTGAAAAATACTTACATATATTTGCAAATGAACATATTGAACTTGTTTCTGAAGAAGAAAATAAAATACAAGATAAAATTATTAATACTATAAAAGGATTAGATTTAAATGAAATAACTCCTAAAGATGCTTATGTAATTTTAAATAATTTAAAGGAGTTAATTAATGAATAATAATGCTCTTATTTCTCTAACTAAGGATAATTTTAGGCTTTTAAAAGAAAGTAAAAGATTATTTATTTATTCTGATATTTATGTTTATGAAAACTTTCCTAAAGCTAAAAAACATTTGAAAATTATGTATTTTGATGAGTGTAAAGCCTTAATTGATAATGTTATTATGGCTAATAACTCGGAAAAAAGTATTCGAAAAAAATATCAAACTAATGCTCTTTTAAATATTAGTGAAATTGATTTTTTAATTACTTATTTTTATGATTTAAAAATTGTTAATAAGAAAAGATATTTATCTGTTATTAGAATGCTATCAACTATTAAAGGATTAATTGGTGGTTGGATGAATGAAGCGAATCAGTAATGTATATAAAGCTGTATATAGTATTGATCATTTAAGAGAAGTGTACGCCCAGGTTAGAAGGGGATGCAATAATATTAAAGGGTTATACTATTACGATTGTTTTGAATCTTCAAATTTATATGTCATTGCCGATTTACTTAAAAATAAATGTTATAAATTTAATAAATATCATATTTTTTTAATAAAAGAACCAAAATATCGCTTAATAATGAGCGAAAATATACCAGATAAAGTTGTAAATCATGTTATAAGTAGATATTTATTATTACCTGCAGTCGACCATAAATTAATTGATACCAATGTTGCTACTACAACTAATAAAGGTAGCGGATATGCTTATGACATGTTACATAAATATTTAAGAAAGTTAATATTTTTAAAGAAAAATGTCTATGTTTTGAAAATAGATATTAGAAAGTATTTCTATAATATTGATCATAATATTGTAAGAGAAAAATTAAAGAAGGAAATAAATGATAAAGATGCACTAGAATTAATTTATGCATCATTAGATACTACTAATGAAGAATATGTTAATAAAGAAATAATGCAAGTTAAAAATAATGAAATAAAAAGAGTAAAAAAATTATCAATTAGTGAAAAAGAAAAAGATAAGAAAATAAAAGATATTATGAAAATACCTATTTATAAAAAAGACAAAGGCCTTGGAATTGGCAATATGACTAGTCAAATACTAGCAGTTTATTATTTAAATGATGTTGACCATTATATAAAGGAAGAACTTAAATGTAAGTATTATATAAGGTATATGGATGATTTAATAATATTAGATACTGATTATCTAAAATTAAAAAGATATCTACCTATTATTGAAAAAAGGATTAATATGTTAAATCTTGAAATTAATGATAAAAGTAGAATTATTGATTTAAAAAGAGGATTTAGTTTCTTAGGATATACATATTTTTTGAAAAATAATTTGATAATTAAAGTTAATAATAAAACAATGCGTAGAATAAAAAAGCATTTAGGTGTAGTTAAAAGAAAAAATAAAAATAAGTATATTTTAAGTTTGGCTAGTTATAAAGGCTTTTTTGAAAGAGCAGATTACTTTTCTCAAGTGTATTTGTATTAAAATTTTAAAAAAATTTCAAAAATTTTAGCCCTACCAATTTTAAAATTTTGTTTTTTACCAGTATATATAAGGCATTGGTAAGACATGTTATAGAATTTTTTCTTTTTAAGGAAATATAATTTTAAAAATCTGTAAATTTTTTCTTACAGATTTTTATTATTTAGCTGGTTAAATGGAAAAATTTGTTATAAAAATAGTGATATTTTCT
>CACZRB010000010.1 GCA_902783555.1 uncultured Erysipelotrichaceae bacterium | reverse complement strand
TTTTACTTGATTTAATGAATTTAATATCATATAATTATTTATGTACTGAAAGAAATGCCTCTTTAGCTCAGTTGGTAGAGCGCACGGCTGTTAACCGTTAGGTCACAGGTCCGAGTCCTGTAAGAGGCGCCAGTTGATAATTAACGCAAATTCTTATAAAAGGGTTTGCGTTTTTATTTTATATAAATTTACAAAGAAATTAATCATATTTATTATTTTTTTAAAATCCTTTATTGATTTAAAAACATCACCATGCTATAATTTATATATCATAGGAGAGTGGATTAATATGGAAAAATTATTCACAAATTATAATGAGTTTACTGATTTTACAAATGCCTTAGCTTATCGTAGAATTAAAAACTTAGAAAAAACAGATAAAAAATTTAATGAAGAAATAGCTGAAACAATTGATGAATGTGGTAAGATTTTTAAACAAAATGGATCTGATATTAACTACATAGAAGAGATTATTGATTTAGAAATGCAAATGCAAAATAATGAATCAAAAGGATCGAATTCTGTTGACTTAGAGGAATTATCTTTAAAAAGAGAATCTTTATATAATAAATATAATTCATTTTTAGAAAAATTACCTTTAGACATAAAAGAAGATTTAGAATTCTATTTTAAAAAAGTCTTTGATCGTAAACTTCGTTCAAATCACACAACTGATTTAACAAATCAAATTAAAATTGAATTTCCTAAAGCTGAAGAGTTAACAACAACAGAGATAATGGAACAACCAATTTTTGCAGAAATAAATAACTTCTTAGATAAAGATATAAAGGTAGATAAAGCTGAAGAAGTTATAGAAGAAACTCAAAATCTACCATATGTTACTCAGATTAAAAAAGCATCAGATGATTTATTAAATGAAAAAATTGTTGAAAACGAAGTAGAAGAAAAAGAAGAAACACAAGAATTAAATAAATTTCCTAAACTTGAAGAAGCTAATTTAGAAATTCCAAATTTATTTTTAGATAATAACGACTTAAAATTAGAAGATAGTAATATGCCTTCATTTGATGAAATACCTGAACAAGAAACTGATAAAATTGAAATAAAAGAAGAAAAAGAAGAACCAGTTATAGAAAATGACAATCAAGACGATATATTTACTGCTTTTAATGATTTACCATTAATTGATGAACCAATCAAAAAAGAACAAGTACAAGAAGAACCAGTTATGGAAAAAGAAATACCTAATGATGAAGAACAATTAACATATACAATGGAAAGTGGCGATACATTAACTAGTTTAGCAATTGCTATGTGTGATGATGAAAATGGTTGGTATGATATATTTGAAGCTAATAAAGAAGTTCTTGAAGAAAGATTAAAAGAAGCAGGATTATCTAAAAATGATCCATTTGAAAATAATGAAGAAGTATTTGTAGGATTAACTTTAAATATTCCTAATGTATATGAAAAAACTAATCAAAAAATGAGATTAGCTGCGTAATAGGAGGTAAATATGTATTTTGCTAAAGATGAAATTATTGAATTAAATGATAATCGAAAATATTTAGTTTTAGATACAGCACTATTAGACAATGAAATATATTATAAAGTTCAACAAATTAATAATGAAGAAACTATGAAACAAGATGAACCAATATATATCACTGCTAATAATAAAGAAGGTAAAATATATATTAATGATAATTTAACAATAGAAGAATTAACTAAAATAGAAGAATTATTTAAAGACTAGCAATAGTCTTTTTCTTTTCATATACTATAATAGCAACTAGTTTTTATTCAAACTAAAATGCCCAGTAATTAAAGGATTTATTCTAGCAAAGCGAACGAATGTACATAAATAGGCTGATTAAAATTTGACATATGTACCCATTATATGATAGAATAGAATTCGTTCGTCTGGGGAGGGGAACAAAAATGGAAAAACATGTATCTTCATTGAAGATATTAAATATTGTATTATGTGTCATAATTCTTATTGCATTTGCTGTAATAGGAACTAAGGTAAATGTACACGCTGATGAAATTAATTCATCAAATGATGAGGTATTACCCTCGAAAAGTATATTAGGTTATAAATATCGTGATTTATTAGAAAAGTATAATTTTTCATTTATAAATAAAAAAGAAGAAAAAATAATAACATATGATTTAGATTATTATATTGATCAAAATATCGACACTATTAAATTCTTTTCAAAAGTTTTTGACTATAAATTAGAAGATATAATATCTAATTTAAAAGAAAGAGAAAAGGATAATAATGAATTCTTAAGCACAAATATCGGATACTTAAAAGACGAAGACGGAAATTTAAAAGTATTTGATAGCTTTGAATATGGTTTAATTGAATATTTCTATTATTTAAATAAAAATCATAATAGTCTAAGACATTCTAATTATGAACCATATACTGGTTCTTCTGATTATATTGAAAAACTAATTATGTATTATTCAAGTATATATACTAATGTTGATAGAACAACCCTTTTATCAATAGGTGCCGCTGAAAGTGGTTATTATAAAGTTAAGTTTATGCTTAAATATAATAATGTATATGGTGGTATGTCAAGTAAAGGATTAATAAAACATAATAATATCGAACTTGGTGTATTATCATATGTTCGTATGATGAGTCGTAACTATTATGGTAAAGGCTTAGATGATGTATATTCTATTGGTAGAGTATATTGTCCAAAAATGATTGATGGTGTCAAACAAGCTAGTCCTCATTGGATTAATCTTGTTAATAAAGCTAAGAATAAATATAAAAATTATACAGATCAAATAACTATAGAAGATATAACTAATAATACAACAATATTATAGTAGACCTAGAAAAAGGTTTACTTTTTTTGTATAATAAATATAGAATAGAGGAAATAAAATGAAAAAGATAACTGAATTTAATTATGAAAATAAAACTGTTATATTAAGATGCGATTTTAATGTCAGTATTAAAGATGGAAAAATAATTAGTGATGAAAGAATTACGGCAGCATTACCTACAATAAAATATCTAATTGACAATAATGCTAAAATCATAATTATGAGTCATTTAGGCAAAATAAAGAATGAAGAAGATGTTAAAAATAATTCTTTATATATAGTATATGAAAGATTATGTGAATTAATAAATACTAAGATAATATTCTCAAGTAGTACTAAAGGGCCAATATTAGAAGAAAAAATAAAATCTTTAAAAAATGGAGAAATCTTACTTATGGAAAATACTAGATATGAAGATTTAAATGATAAAAGTGAAAGCAATTGTAACATGGACCTTGCTAAATATTGGGCAAGTTTAGGTGACATATTTATTAATGATGCTTTTGCAATGACACATCGCAAGCATGCTTCAAATTATGGTATTAGTAAGTATTTACCAACTGGTATAGGTTTTTTAATTGAAAAAGAACTTAAAGGTTTAGACTTAATTATAAATCCTAAAGGTACTTTCACTATCTTTATGGGAGGAGCTAAAATTGAAGACAAATTAGATTACATTAATAAATTACTACCTAAATGTGACTATTTATTAGTTGGTGGTGGAATAGCTAATTCATTTGTAGCGGTAAATCATAATGTAGGTCTTTCCTTATATAATAAAGATAAAATAAATGAACTAGAAGAATTATTAAATAAATACCAGGATAAAATTATATTACCATTTGATTTTAAAGTTAAAAACAATAATGATATATTTGTAAAAGATATCGATGAAGTTGATGATCAAGATAATATTTTAGATTTAGGCCCTAAAACTCTTTCTATATATAAAGGTATATTAGATAAAAGCCAAACTGTTTTAGTAAATGGTACAGCCGGTAAGTATGAAGAAAAAGGTTTTGAAGAAGGAACCAAAGAAATATTAAGTAAAGTAAATTCACTAAAAGCCAATACTGTCATTGGTGGAGGAGACGCCATAGCAAGCAGTGAATATTTCAATTTAAAACAATTTAGTTTTATATCAACTGGTGGAGGAGCTACACTTGAATATTTAGCAGAAGGTAAAATGCAATGTATAGATAACTGATAAAAATTTGTATTTTATCTTTTTTTATAGTATAATGTGGGCATGAGAGGTTATTATGGAAAGTTTACTGGGTACGAATTTAAGCGTACATTGCTATAAGCATAATGGTAAAATCCATAGAACTTGGGATGAAGTACATGTACTTGATGAAACAGATGACTGTTTAATTTGTGGAAACAACAAAGTAAAAATAACTGAATCAGATGGTAGAAGCCATAAAACAAAAGAAACAGCCATAATATTCTTTTTTAAAAAAAGATGGTTCCATATCACTGCACAATTTAAAAGTAACGGATTATATTATAAAGTAGATATGGCAAGTCCATTTTTGATTGATAATGGAATAATAAAATATATTGATTATGATTTAGATTTGAAAGTTTTCCCAGATGGAGAATTTAGAGTACTAGATCGCAATGAATATAAATATCACAAAAAAATAATGAAATATTCTGAGAACTTGGATTTAATTCTACAAAGCGAATTAACATATTTAATAAATATGAAAAGAGCTGAGGTAGGACCATTTAACAAAAATATAGCCGAAAAGTATTATCAAGAATACTTAAAAGCCCCAGAAAATTAGCACTAATTTTTAAAAATAGTGCTTTTTTTATATTTTTTTAAAAAAAGACTAGACTTTTAAAAAAAATAGGTCTATAATCAGTAACTGTGACCTCAAGAAAAGGCACACAAAATTAAAAATATCAAATTTTTCAAAAAAGTTAAAAAAGACTAGATATTTTTAAAAGTTTGTCATATAATACTATATATGCAGCGAAAAATACTGCAAAAATAGTGTAAAATATCAAATTTTTAAAAAATGTCAAAAAAAGTCAAAAATTTGTAAAAAAAGTGTTGACTTAAGATTGAAGATTTGATATATTACTAATGCGCAAACGAAAAGAAGCGCGAAATGATCTTTGAAAACTAAGTAAAATGTCAATTATTGAGTAGTCAGATTAAACTTATGAATAAAAGATTTTTTTATTGAGAGTTTGATCCTGGCTCAGGATGAACGCTGGCGGCATGCCTAAGACATGCAAGTCGTACGAAGGAGCCCAAAGAAGTTTATCGAAGTTTGAAAAGCTTGCTTGGATAATGGACTTAAATGGAATTGGATCACTCCTTAGTGGCAAACGGGTGAGTAACACGTGGGTTACCTACCTCCAAGACGGGGATAACGGTTGGAAACGATCGCTAATACCGGATGTGGTCTACGGATTAAAGGAGCCTTTAAAGCTTCGCTTGAGGATGGGCCTGCGGTGCATTAGCTAGTTGGCGGGATAACGGCCCACCAAGGCGACGATGCATAGCCGAACTGAGAGGTTGATCGGCCACACTGGGACTGAGACACGGCCCAGACTCCTACGGGAGACAGCAGTTAGGAATATTCGTCA
>CACZRB010000009.1 GCA_902783555.1 uncultured Erysipelotrichaceae bacterium | reverse complement strand
TTCTTTAAATGTGTACGACGCATTCTTTTTTTAGTTTTACTAGTTCTTCTAAAAGGAACTGCCATAGTATCACTCCTTCCTTAAGCTTATTATTCTTCGCTTAACTTCCAGCCTTCACCTTGCTGGCATTTAATCTCTGCTCCCTCTTTAATAACCTTAAAAGGGATTTCCAAGACAATATTTTCCCATAAAATATCAGATAAATCAAGATAAAAATTATCATTTAAAGTATTTTCTAAAATTTCTTCTTCAATATGCGTATTAAATGGAATAATAACATCTTCTCCAGTTATCTCACATGGCATTATAAAATTACCAGATAAGTCTAAATCAATCTCAATATTATTTTCATAATTAACTGATATTATACCTTGAACTTTAACTTTATCCATTTTATTAACGTTCATTTTAGAATAAATATCTTTATTTATTTCTACTTCTTCATCAATATCTAATTTACCTATACCATATAATTTTCTTAAATCAATCTTCATTACATCATCTTATTCATTTGTCTCATTAATTCTTTAACTTGCTTTTGACTTGGTTTACGTCCCATACCACTCATTAATGTTTCAATCATTTTTTCATTAATTGGTGGATTTTTTTGTAAATATTTTTTCATATAAAAACGTGCTAAAACAAATCCTAAAATTGCTCCAACTATAAGTCCCAATAATACAAGTAAAATATCATGTAACATAATTATCACTCCCTATTACCATTATACACTATAATTGTTTTTATTTAAAGGCCTTAAATTCTTTATATTAGATAAAAAGAAATAATCTTCACTTTCAAAATCTATTACAAATATATTTGGTATTTTAGCAAGTTCAGTAAAAAAAGTAGAATTTGGTATATTACTTTTAAGTATCATAAAACTATTAAATATAATTAATTTACTCACTTCATCTGTATAATAGTTATTAAATGAATGAATATTATTATATATACTATAACCATCATATTCTTTCATTCTATTATATACTAAATTTGATAAAACGTTTTTATTTATACTATCAGTAAATGAAAAATATTCATTATATAATAGTTTTATATTATTTTTTGTACTAAGTTTAATATTTAAATATGCATTATATAAATTTTCAGGCATATTTTTAGTAAGTTTATAATATTCCTTATTAATTTTGAAAATATAAAAAGTTCGCATGATTTTATCACCGAACTTAGTATACTAATATTCTAATGAATAATTTGTCGAATATTATTTCTTTTTACTTGATTTTTTAGTTGTTTTCTTCGTTGTTTTCTTAGTAGTAGTGGTTGTTTTTTTGTCATCTTTATCTTCTGTCTTTTCAGTTTCTTCCCATTTAGCAGTTAATTTAATATTTTCTGCAATAGGTTTAGTGAAATCATAATCAACACCATTTAGTTGCCAAGAAACAAACTTATAACCTTCTTTTGTAGGATCTTTAGGTTTTTCTACTGTTTTATTTTTCTTTACTCTTACGCTAGATACCGTATTTCCCCCATCAGTATTAAATTCTACTGTATATGTAGGAGTGCTAAAGAATAAAGAATAAACAAAAATTGCAACTAAAACTACTGATACTACTAGAAGTGCAATATTTTCCTTCTTCATTTATGCTCCCTTCTAGCATAATTATAACACTCTTAAATTATTGTTCCAATATTTTTACTAAAATTTTTAAAATTTATTTATTATATATATTTTAAGAATTCTTACTTAATAATTAAACTACTCTTTAAAATTAAATATATAATCTAAAATTTTAACTTCATCGCCTCTTTTAGCACCCATCTTTTCTAATTCAGCATCAACGCCCATTCCTTTTAATTTACGACCAAATCTTATAACACTTTCATCTTCATTAAATCTAGTCATTTTAAATAAACGTTCAATCTCATCGCCTTCAACAACCCAAATATTATTATCCTTATATACCCTAAAAGGTTTTTTATCTTCATATTTATAAAGTATGTGAGATTCATTTATTATATTTTCTTCATTAGTTTTACTTTCTTTAACTAATCTATTTAATTCAATTATTAACTCTTTAATACCATCATTATATAAAGCACTAATTGGAAATATTTCTAATTCAGGATATTTTTCTTTAAATAATTTTAAATTATTTTGAGCACCATCTAAATCCATTTTATTAGCTACAATTATATTAGGTCTATTTAATAATGATTCATCATATTTTTTTAATTCATTAATAATTACTTCATAATCTTTAATAGGATCATTTCCTTCTGATGAACCCATATCAATAACATGAGCAATAACTTTAGTTCTTTCAGCATGTTTTAAGAATTTATGGCCAAGTCCAACTCCTTCAGATGCTCCTTCTATAAGCCCTGGTAAATCTGCCATTACAAATGTGTCATCATAAACTTTAACAACTCCTAAATTAGGGCTTAATGTTGTAAAATGATAAGATGCTATTTTAGGCGATGCATTACTAATTTGACTAAGTAAGGTACTTTTTCCAACCGAAGGAAGACCAACTAGCCCAACATCAGCAAGTACTTTAAGCTCACATTTAACTTCTAACTCTTCACCTGGTTCTCCAAGTTCACTCATTTTTGGAGCTGGATTATCATGAGTAGCAAAAGCACGATTTCCTCTTCCACCACGTCCTCCATGAGCAACTACATATTCTCCACTAGTTAAATCACATATTAATTTGCCAGTTTTAGTATCTGTTACTACCGTACCTTCAGGTACTTTAATAATAACATCTTCTGCATTAGCACCGTTTTGATCTGATCCTTTACCATTTATTCCTTTATCTGCTTTAATAATCTTTTTAACTTTTAAATCAATTAACGTTTTTAATGACTTATCAGTTCTAAAAATAATACTAGCTCCTCTACCACCATTACCACCATTTGGGCCTCCCATAGCCACAAATTTTTCACGTCTAAAAGAAGTACAACCATCTCCGCCTTTACCAGCTACTAATTTAATAACAACTTCATCTACAAACATATAATCAACCTCTTTTCAAATATTAACTATTATAGTTTACTAATATTAGAGTAGTCAACGATAAAATATAATTTATTACATTTTTATTATTTACATTTTTAACTCAATCACAGTACATCCAGGATTTTCACTTGAAATATACAATCTTTTAACTCTTTTATCTTTACTAAATACTCTTTTAATTTCACTAGATAATATTCCATATCCAATACCATGAATAATAACTATTTTATTGTTTTTAAGTTTAATATTATCATTAATGAAATCACTAACTGGATAAATAACCGTTTCTCTAGTATGACCATGAACATCTAAAGAAGGTAAAATATTTAAAAAAGGACTACTGTACATTTTGATTAGTAGTTCCTTCCGTTTGAATATTTTGATTAACCGCTTGAACTGGTGCCACATTTTGAACAGGATTTTGAGGCATTTGATTAGCAGACAGAACAGGTCCTGGATTTTGAACTTGATTTGGCGTAGCTGAGTTATCATTTACAATAGTTTCATTAGTAGAAGGTGTAGGCATTGTTTTAGTAGCCTCAGAAGTTACTGGATTCTGATTAGTAACCTGAGCACTTATAGCCGGAGTCTCTACTTTAGCAGCCTTTTTACCTAATTCTCCTTCTTTTAATCCAGCCATATTATATACTTCATCCTTTAATGGAATAGACTTTAAGGTACCAGTTTTAGTTAAGGCAAGTGCACCAGCAATATTAGCTACTTTTGCCACCTCATCCATATCATAACCATTGATTATTCCATAAGCATATGCTGCAAAAAAAGCCGCGCCTGAATTAGAATCATCAACTATTTTTTCAACAGGAATAGCTGGCAACATCTTAACTTGTCTTTCTCTAGTATATAAAACGCCTTTATTTCTTAACATTAAAATATATTCAGCTGTATTTAAATCTTTAATTTTTTGATAAAAATCTACTAATGATTTAGGCCTATTAAATTCGTATTTTAATTTAGTTAAAGCTTCTGCAAAGTTCATATTAGCACAAACATATGCACTTCTTTTACTTAAATTATAATATTGCTCATTTACTTTATTAGCAAGTAATATAATTTTTGAAGTTGGATAGTTATTAGCAATTGCAATAGATGCCCCCATATCACTTCCATCAGTAATAACATAATCATATGCAAAATCATATTTAAATTTCTGTGCATATATATTATTAATATGTTCAACTTCCGTACTACTTCCATTAGCTTTATTTAATAAAACATAATTAATATTTGATCTTTGCTCATAATTAATTTCCAAATACTTTGTATCAATTCCATAACTCTCAATTTCAGTCTTAATCTTATTACCAATTTCATCACCAGCAATTGCACCAGCATAAGAAACAGTCATACCCCATTTGGCTAGCATACATGCTACATATACTGATATTCCACCTGGAGTTTCAATCTTTTCACTAACACTAATTTTGGAATTTTCTTTAGGAAAATTTTCAGATTGTAATATAACATTGTATTTAGGTTTTCCTACAACTAACACTTTCATATCTATCACCTTTTATTCTAAATTAATTATATTACAATTATATTTTTTAAACAAGATAAAACTTTCTTAAACAATTAAGCTCTTAATAGTTTCCATAGATAATCCAGTAGCTTTTTTAATAACATCCAATGATATTTTTTCTTTTAATAAACTTTTGGCTATAGCAATAGATTTTTGCTCAGCTCCCTCTAACTTACCTTGTTTAATACCTTCAAGCTTACCCTGCTTAATACCTTCTAATTTACCAGCATTAGTCGCTTCTTCTATATCTTCCTCATATCCCATCATTATTAAATCATCTAATGCCTTC
>CACZRB010000008.1 GCA_902783555.1 uncultured Erysipelotrichaceae bacterium | reverse complement strand
AGATACTAAAGATATTATAATAGCTTCATATGTAAACGGAGTATATACTGATGAATTACCAACTGAAAGTAAATATTTTGGATATGTTAAATGCTTTGATAATAGTGGAAATGAAATAGACAGTTTAGGTTTTGTTACCTGGGAAAATAATAAATGGAATGTAAAAGTAACAGATATAAGTTCATCAGGCACATGTAATGTATACTTTATAGATCCACCAGCACACTGGTTAGATGCAGAAAGTGGTACTTTACTTAAAGCAATAAAAGATAATAATACAGTTGAAAATGTTAAAACTAGACCTGGTAAAGAAATAAATAAAGAAGATGAAGCAGTTTTATCTGGAACATTAGATGATTATGGAACCAGCTATTTTTTTAGAGGTAATGTAAAGAATAATTATGTTCAGTTTGCTGGAAAATGCTGGCAAATAGTAAGAGTAACTGGAGATGGTAGTATAAAATTAGTTCTATGGAATAATGCTAATAACTGTAATTCTAAAAATTCTATTGGAAATTCTAAATGGAATGATAGTGAATTAGAAACTTACGAAACATCAAGTGGTGAGATAAAAGCAGTAAATAGTACTAACACTGGAATAGGATTTATGTACGGAGATGCTAATGCCACTAATTATTTTGATGCACAAGCCAATTTGCATGATAGTACAATCTTAAAAAGATTAAAAACATGGTATGATGAAGCATTTCAAACTGATGATGAAATTAATCCTACAAAATATACTGACTTACTTGCTGATGTTATTTGGTGTAATGATAAAAGTTTGCATAGTGGTACCGGCTATGGTGTTACACTTTCATATTTTGGAGGGTCTAATAGAGGGCTACATCCAAGTCTAGTATGTCCAACTAGTGATAAAATTAATGGCGATATTGGAAATATATCTAGATATACAGCTAAAGATCTAGTAAATGGTAATGGAATGTTGAAGACACTGCAAGAAAGTGGCTCTTATAAGTATTATCCAATAGGCTTATTGACTGATGATGAAATGCTTTTTGCAGGTTATAAACATAATGTTGGTGTAAATAATGGAGCATTGTCTTTTGCTGACTTATCCTGGACTATAACTCCATATGATCGTTCCCATATATTGGCTTTATATTGGACTTATATTTCTACCGAAAATGGTGGAACTAGTGGGGATCGCCCAGTTAGGCCATCAATTGCTTTAAACTATAACGTTCAAGCTACATATAACGCATCAAGTACAGATGCACCAGGCACAGTAAATAATCCATATGTGGTAAGTGTTAATTAATATTTTAAGGCTTTACTATAAGCCTTTTTCTATTGAAAAAATACTTCATATGCTATATAATTAATAAAGAATAGACAAGTGTGTCTTAGGTGATTATATGAAGAATAAAAAAGGACAAGCGTTAGTTGAATTTATTATAATATTACCTGTTTTAGTATATGTTGTTCTTATTATGATAGATATATTAGTTATCTTTAATAATAAGACTAATTTAGAAGGTAGAATGGATGAAGTAGTATATTTATATAAAGAAAATCGTCAGAATGAAATAAGTGCTTATCTTAAAAAAGATTTAGAAAATGTTAAATATAATATTAAAAGTGATGATAAATATACTTATATAAATGTTGATATGACATATGAGTTTATGACTCCTGGTTTATCAAATATTTTAGGTAAAGATTATGATATAAAATGTGAAAGAGTGATTGTTAATGGATAAAAAAAGAAAATCTGGTAGTGGCGTATTTTTTATATTAATACCTTTATTTATTGTTATAGCAGCTTTTATTTATGATAATGTATTAATGGTAATTGCTAAAAAAAATTATCGTTTAGCAACTGAATCTATTATTAAAGATGTGCTTTCAAATAGTTATAATAATAAAACTGAAATGGTAGAAAAATTTTATCAAGATAAAAAGTTAGAAACTGAACAACTAAATACTACATATGAAGATAACGTGTTATATATATATAACGTTCATACCTTTCCATCATTTTTTGGAAGAGTACTTGGAGTAAAGTCATATCGTACTGAAGTAGATTTAAAATGTTACAAAAATGAAAATAATGAAATAATAATAGAAGAAGTAGAAGAGGGCTAAAATGGCAAAGGGGAAGACTATTTGTGTATATGGCGCTAAAGGTGGAATAGGAAAATCTACTTTAGTACTTAATTTAGCTGGTATGCTATCTAATCTACAGAAAAAGGTTTTAATTATTGATTTAGACTTATCTAATGGAGCAATAGCATGCGCTTTAAATGTTAATGTAAATAAAACTATTTACAATTTTAGTGATGATTATAATAATAATCGTTTTGAATTATTAGAAAATTATATTGGAAAATATAATGATTATATTGATTTTATTGCATGCCCTAAAGATCCAAGGCAAGCAAGTAGAATAGAAGCAAAATATATTGATATTTTAATTGATAAATGTATATATAAATATGATGTAATATTAATAGATACTGCTTATACTTTAGATGAGATAAATGTTTATGCTTTAGATAAAGCAGATGAAATATTATTTTTAACGATAAATGATGCTATTGCGCTTAAAAATCTTAAAAATGTTTTAAATATAATGCAAGATAATGAATTTAATAATTATAAAATAATACTTAATAATAGTATAGATCCAACGAAAACTTATTTTTCAATGTATGATATTAAAAGTATACTGGGATCTAATATAGATTATGTAATAAGTTCTGATTTTCATTATCGTAAAATAGATTCTTTAACAATTGGTGGAGAAATAATTACTTTAAAGTTTAAAAATTTTAAAGATTATAAAGTATTTGAACTTATTGCAAAAGATATAACAGGAGGGGCTAATGAGTAAGTCATTAATTGAAGATTTTAATTTTAAACCTAAGAATAGTATTCATAAAGAAATAATAAATGACTATGATGTTTTCCCTGATAAAAAATTATTAGATGAACTTAGAAGGAAAATAATTGAATATTTAATTGATCAAGAGATTCCTGAAGGAATGGAACTTAATGATTTTATAAATGAGAAAATTGATGTTGCTTTAGAAGGATATGATTTAACTAATTTAGAGCGAAGTCATATTTATAATTTAATTGATGATGAAATAAATGGATATGGGCCAATAAGTGAACTTTTAACTGATGATAATATTACTGAAATAATGGTTAATGGTCCTAAAGATATTTATGTTGAAATAGATGGTAAACTTATTAAAGATAATAGTATTTCATTTATTAATGATGAACATATCATCCGTACTATTCAAAGATTAATTGGGCCATTAGGCCGTACAATAGATTCAGCAAATCCTATGGTTGATTCAAGACTTTCTGATGGATCAAGAATTAATGCTGTAATTCCTCCACTTAGTGTAAATGGTCCAGTTATTACTATTCGTAAATTCAAGAGAAATATGACTAAAATAGATGATTTATTAAGAGTAGGTTCACTTACAGCAGAAATGGCAACGTTTTTAGAAGCCGCTGTAAAAGGAAAACTTAATATAATAGTTTGTGGTGGAACTGGTAGTGGTAAAACGACTCTTTTAAATATATTAAGTAGTTTTATTGGTAATGATGAGAGAATTATAACTATTGAAGATGCTGCTGAACTTAAATTAGAACAAGAACATGTAATTAATTTAGAAACTAGAACAGTTAATTATAATAGTACATCAGAAGTAACTGTAAGAGATTTAGTAATAAATGCTTTACGTATGAGACCAGATAGAATAATAGTTGGAGAATGTCGTGGAAAAGAAGCCTTTGATATGTTACAAGCTATGAATACAGGTCATGATGGATCTCTTACTACTCTTCATGCTAATGGAGTAATGGATGCTTTAAATAGATTAGAAACTATGGTTTTAATGAGTGGTATTGATATTCCAATAGCTGCTGTTCGTGAATATATTGAAAATGCAATTGATTTAGTCATTAATATTCAAAGAATGCATGATGGTAAAAGAAAAATTGTTAATATAAGTGAAGTAGTTGGTTTTGAAAATGATATGATTAAACTTTCACCAATTTTTGAATTTGTTCAAAAGGGATTAACTGATAAAGGTGAAGAAAATGGTGAGTTTAAGAAAGTTAAAGGAATCCCTAAAATATATGATTTATTAAAATCAAGAGGAATAACTGAATTAGATAAGATATTTAAATAAATAAGAAAGGAGATTTAACTATGATTAAAGAGCATCTTGGATTTATTATACTTGTACTATTTTTATCTTTAGTTGTAATAGTTCTATTAAGACAAAGTAAAAGTGCTAAGTATAATGAAAGAATTAGTAAATATACTGTAAATAATGAACGTAGTAAGAAAATATCTTTAGGTGATTATATTAGTTTAATGTATCATAGATTTCGTAAAATGATAGTTAAATCTTTAAAAGGATCTATTTATTTTAAAAGAAGAATGGTTAGATATGAAAGATTTGCCTTTTTAGATAGTCCTATAAATATTATTGCTACTAAGTTTTGTTTAAGCATTTTATTTGGACTACTTTATACAATATCAGCTATATATAAAAATAATTTTGATATTATGGTCTTATTACTTATGATGGTAGTTGGATATTTTATATATAATATTTATTTATTATATAGTGAAAATAAACGTAATAAGTTAATTGAAAATGACTTATTAAAAGCTATTATTATTATGAATAATGCCTTTAAATCAGGATACAATATAACTCAAGCAATTATGTTTGTATCTAAAGATTTAACTGGACCAATTAGTGCAGAATTTGAGAAAATTGGTAATGATTTAAATTATGGCTTAGAAATAAAAGATGTATTTGATAGATTTTATGAAAGAGTACATCTTGATGATGTTAAATATATTACTAGTAGTTTAAGTTTACTTAATTTAACTGGTGGTAATTTAGTAGGAGTATTTAATAATATTGAAAAATCATTTACAAATAAGAAAAGATTAAAAGATGAACTAAATGCTATGACTAGTAGTTCTAGATTAGTATTTTATATATTACTTGTTATGCCAGTTGTGATTATATCAATACTTTTAGTTTTAAGTCCAACATATTTTAGTCCACTTTTTAAAAATCCACTTGGTATTTTATTATGTTTTGTAGCTTTAATATTATATATAGTTTATGTTATTATTATTAGAAAGATATTAAAGGTGGATGCATGAGAAGTAAAAGTATAGTAAATAGTATTTATACTAAGAAAACTATTGAAAGAATTAATAAAAAGAATACATTATTAGGAATATCTTATAATTATGATATTAACTCACTATTATGTAGTCATCTTTTAATTAGTGCTTTTATCTTTATAATTATTTTTATAATTAAAAAAGATTTATTAATTTCTCTAATTATAACAGTAAGTTATTTTGCATTATTTGAATATGTTTTCTTTGATTTAAGGCTTAAGAAAAGAGAAAAACTTCTAGAAAAAGAATCATCATTTTATTTTCAAATATTATCTCTTACTTTAGAAGCAGGTAATAACTTAAAAGGCGCAATTGAACTTACTAGTAAAACTATTGATAATACATTGTCTAAAGAATTTAGAAGAGTAATTGAAGATACTGAATTAGGTAAAAGCTTAACTGAAAGTTTAAATGATTTAAAACTTAGAATACCTAGTGATACAGTAAATAATATTATTTTAAATTTATTAGAATCAAATATTTATGGTAATAATATGATTGAATCTTTAAATAATCAATTAGATTATTTAAATGATAAATTATTATTAGAAACTAAGGGTAGAATTAATAAAATGCCAGTTAAAATTAGTATTGTGAGTGTTTTAATATTTGTACCATTAATATTAATTATTATATTAGGACCAATAATTATAAATTTAATAAATACATAAGTCTAGAGAAATCTAGATTTTTTAATGTAAAGTGTTAAGTAGGTAAAATCTTGTTTTATTCTACTATTTTTTATGATAAAATTATGATAGGGTGTGCTAATGAAAGATATATTTAAGAAACTAGATAAACCTTTATTTATTTTCATGATATTATATACTATTCTTGGATTAGTAATGATTTTTAGTGCGTCTTCAATTACGGCTGTATTATATAATAGAGTAGAAGAGTCTTACTTTTTTAAAAAACAATTAATATTTGTAATTGCTTCATGGATTATGGGGCTTGGTTTTGTTATTAAATTTCCAACAAAAAGGTATAAAAAATTAGGACCACTTGCTATGGTTGGAATAACAGCATCTCTTGCCTTACTAATACCATATGGTAGTATTACTAATAGTGCGCGTTCTTGGTATAATTTAGGATTCTTTTCTTTTCAACCAAGTGAATTTGTAAAATCTATTATGATAGTATTTTTAGCAGTATATTTTGAAAAGATAATTGAAAATAAAAATTATTATAATGTTAAAAAAATTATTTTGCCTTATATTATTGTTTTAATAGCTTGTGGATTAATAGCATATCAGCCAGATTTAGGAACTGCTATTATAGTAGCTGGTATTGCAGGATTAATATTTTTAGCCTTACCAATTAATACTAAAGATATGCATAAAATGAAATTACTAGCACTTGGTACAGCCTTAGTGTTATTCTTATTTGTAATAGTTGGAGGGCAAACTTTAAATGCAGAACAAACTAGCCGTTTAACTTATAGAGATCCATGTACTAGATATACTGAGAAGACAGGTTATCAAGTATGTAATGGATTTATTGCAATTAGTAATGGCGGTTTATTTGGAGTAGGGCTTGGAAATTCAACTCAAAAATATTTATATTTACCTGAGGCGCATACTGATTTTATATTTCCAATTATAGTTGAAGAATTAGGTGCTTTGGTAGGTGTATTAATTATTTTAGGATTTATGTTTATTTTATGGCGTTTACTTAAAATAGCCAAAGAATCAGGAAGTATAAGAGGATCAATTATAGCTTATGGAACATTTTGCTATATATTACTTCATTTAATTATTAATTTTATGGGAATTCTAGCTCTTATTCCATTAACTGGTGTGCCAGTTCCATTCTTATCTTATGGTGGTTCATTTTATATTAATTTAATATTTTTACTATTCTTAAATGAAAGAGTAGTTATTGAAAAAAATAATAATAAAACCAAAGAATTATTAAGGAGTATCTAATGAAAAATAATAAAGGAATGACAATTGTAGAATTAATAGTATGTTTGATATTAGTATCTGTAATGATGATATTTCTATTGAATTTACTAATAACAGTGCAAAATTTTAGCGTTCAAAATCAAAATGTAACTGATTTATTAGTAAATCAATCAGTAGTAATAAAAGCATTAGAGAAAGATATGAATGAATATAAATTAAAGGGAGTATCAACATGTACAGCTGAAGATTTATCACAAGATAAAAGATATCCAATAGTATCAAATGACTATAGTAATTTATATTGTTTAAAATTAACGTATGACAATAGTTTATTAGAAGAAAATGTAGGATATTTAGTCCAATATACATATAATTATACAGAATTTGAAAGTAAAAATGTAGTAGGATATAAAAGAGGAAGTAATCAAACAATAAGAGAGTCTAAAATATCAATGGACCCAAATAATTATCTTGGATATGTAACAACATCATGTAAAAATGTAAGTAGTAGCTCATGTTCATTGAAAATAACGATGCCAATATTTGATGAAATAGGGACTAATTATGATATAGTAGCAACATATATTTATAATAGTAGTGATTTTAATTATCAGCCAGGAAGTGCATATGGATTTGTAATTAATGAAGGAGCATCTCCAACGCCAGGAGAAAATCCAGATATACCTGATACTCCAGAAGACCCAACATTATCTGGAAGTATACGTTTAAACTGTAGTTTAGAAGATCCATTAACTATTCCAGGTGAAGAAGTAGCTACAACAGATGAAGGAAGGCACTTAACTGAAGATGATTATGGATTGTCATGTTATTATAGAGGTGCAGTAGAAAATAATTATTTAGTATTTGCTAATATGTGCTGGCGAATAGTAAGAATTACTGGTAATGGTGATATAAAATTAGTGTTATATAATTATTCATCAAGTAGTTGCACAAGTAAGGGGGATACTTTATCATTTGCAAGAGTAAATAATAATTATAATAGTGCTTTTAATAGTACACATAATAAGGCTACTCATATAGGATACATGTATTCTAGTAATCCAGATTCGTATGATTATGCAACCGCTTATGCTAATGATAATGATAGTACAATACTTACATTTTTAAAAACATGGTATGACCAAAAACTAAGAAGCTATAATAATATAATAGCAGATACAATTTGGTGTAATGATAAAAGTTTAGAAAACCCATCATCATATACGCCTGGTAATGTTGATGTTAATTATCAAAACTCAAAAAGAATATCTGGGGATTCAATAGCACCAACTTTAAAGTGCCCAAATGTTGGAAATGATGGCAAATTATCTAAGTTTACGGCAAGTGATAATGTAAATGGTAATGCAAAATTAAAGAACAATGAAAAAGAATATAAGATAGGGCTATTAACAACAGATGAACTTGCTTATGCTGGTGGAGCAGTTGGATATTCCAACGATTCATATTTCTTATGGGAAAATGCAAAAACTGGTCTTTCAGAATCATGGTGGACATTATCTCCACAAAGATATACTAAAGAGTATACAAGTTCATACATGTGGGGAGTAGGATTATTTGGTATGGGTGACGGTCTTCCTATTGAATCTGCTAACGCTGTTCGGCCTTCAATTGCTCTTAAATCAACTATAACTGCTACTGGTTCTGGAACAGCTACTGATCCATATGTAGTTATTATGGGAAATAATACTCCTAGTATTCCACAACTTAATATAACTGCTACTAAAAAAACAAGTGGTGCTGTGGTAGCAAGTAACACAATTTCTGATGAAGGCTTAAACTTTAAATTTACTGCATCTAATGCTAATGGAAATTATACAATTAAATATTGTAAAGATACTACTAATTCGTGTAATCCTAATTTAACAGCAACAAATGATACGTCTATTACAAGTTATAATAACGATACAGGAATTTATTATATAAGGTATAAAATAGAAAGCGATGGAAACAGCTCAGAAGTTAAATCCTATACAGCTAATGTAGTTGCAACATTAAGCGGTATATTAAAAGCTAGTTGTTTATCAGCTACGCCAAAAACGACACCAGGTAAGCAAGCAGCAAAAACTAATGAAGGAATGCTTAAAACACCTGATGATTATGGAACATCATGTTATTATAGAGGGGTAATAGAAAATAATTATTTGGTATTTGCTAATATGTGTTGGAGAATCGTTAGATTAGATGGAAATAATAATATTAAAATAGTACTTTATAATTATAATCCAACAGGAGCAGAAAATCCGTGTGCTGCATCTTTAGATGGAGCAACAAATGCTTTGGCAAGAGTAAATGGTAATTATACAACTGCTTTTAATACAAATGTAGGTAAAAATACTTATGTAGGATTCATGTATTCAAATACACCAGATTCTAGAAATTATGATACCGCTCATGCAAATGATAATGATAGTACGATTTTAACTGCGCTTAAAACTTGGTATGATAATAATATAAGAAGATATGATAGTGTCTTAGCAGATGTTGTATGGTGCAATGAAAAAAGCATAATAACTGATAAATCTTTTAATCCATTTAATGTTGGTGATGCATTAGCAACTGGGCTTGGTACAGATAAAACATATTATCGAGCTACGAAAAGAATATATAATTCTTCACCAAATCAACCTAATCCAAGTCTTGTATGTTTATCTAAATTATCGAGGTTTACCGCAAATGAAAGCGAATATGGCAATGCAAAGTTAAAAACTGGAGGAAGTGAGTATAAAATTGGACTGTTGACAGCAGATGAAATTGCATTTGCTGGTAATGCTGCTAGTGTTGGTAATGATTCATATTATTTATATAAAAATGCCGAAACAAATTATTGGACTTTATCTCCTGCTTATTTTGCAGGAAGCTCTGCATTTGCATGGCATGTGAGTGGTACTTTTTTAGGTACTAATTATGTAAGTTATAGTGAAGGAATTCGACCTTCAGTTTCATTGAAATCAGATGTAACACTAGTAAAAGGTACAGGGACGTCAGATGATCCATTTGTTGTATAAACTTTTCCAACAAATAATACAGTTGTGTGTGCGGCAGGTACTTATTTACCAGCTAGTAGTGCAACTTGTGCAAGCTGTACTGCTGGAAGTTTTTGTATAGGCGGGACATATACTAAAGGTAATAGTGACCAGGGAATAGCAAAATGTGCGGTTGGGTCATATACAGATACAACTGGCCAATCAACATGCAAAGCATGCCAACCAAGTGGTGAAACCGGTAGAAGTGGAACAACAAATGGTGAAGGACAAACAAGTTGTAATGCAAATTGTGAAAAAACTGGGGTTGCAACTTGGAATGCAGCAAGTTGGAGTAATAATTCTACGAGTGGTATTTGTAGCATAAATATATGCGCAACAAACTATTCATTAAGAAGTGACAATTGTGTTAGAACAACATGTACAGTTTATTGTACTTCTAGTGATAATTGTACAGCACAAAAACCAACATCTGGAGTTTATGGATCATTTACTTGTAATAACGGTAAAACTGGAAGCATTCAAAGTTGTTTCTATAATAATACAATTTGTGATGGCGGTAATTATTATCGTGGTAAAAATGCTACATATTTATGTACTGCTGGTACATATAGTTATAATGTTTATTATACTTGCAATACTTCTCTTGATTCTAGTATTACTGCAAAAGCGCTTTTCCTTAGAGGATCTAATTACAATTGTAGTTGTTAATAATTTAATTATAATTAAAAATATTAATAAATCTCTTACCAATTGGCAAGAGATTTATTATGGATTAAAATATGCTTCTGTGATATACTTTAATATGTAAGTGAGTGATTTTTATGGCAAATAGAAGTGAATTAAGAGAAAAAATAATGACGATAGTCTATCAAATATCTTTATATAAGAAAAATAAAATAGATTATAATGTTGATGAAGTAATAAAAGAAAATTGCGAAATTGATAATGAATTTGTTAAAGATATGGTATATGGAGTAGTTACTAATTTTGATGAACTTGGTACTATTGCAAATGAACATTTAAGTAATTGGAAAATAGATCGTTTAGATTTAACGGGAGCATCTATTCTTAGAATGGCTATATATGAAATTAAATATATGGATACACCTAAAGTAGTAGTAATAAATGAAGCTGTTGAACTTGCTAAAAAATATAGTGATGAAAATGTTCGTAAAATGATTAATGCTGCTTTAGATAAAATAATTAATGAATAGGTAGATTATGGATATAACATATCGTACAATAACCGAAGTTAATAATTATATTAAACTATTATTAGATAGTAATAGTCACTTAAATATGATTTATATTAAAGGAGAAATATCTAACTTTAAGAATCATACTAGGGGACATTTATATTTTACTTTAAAAGATGAAAATAGTAGACTTAATGCTGTTATGTTTGCAGGTAGTGCAAAAAGTTTACAATTTACGCCTAAAGATGGAGACAATGTTTTAGTTAGAGGTAGAGTATCTGCCTATCCAGCTAGTGGTAGTTATCAAGTATATGTTGAAGAAATGACTCTTGATGGTTTAGGTGAATTATATATAAAATATGAAGAGTTAAAAAAGAAACTATATAATGAAGGTTTGTTTAATGAAGAACATAAGAAAGCATTACCTAAATATCCTAATAGAATAGGTGTAGTAACTGCTCCAACAGGAGCGGCAGTAAGAGATATAATGAGTACAATTAAAAGAAGATATCCATTATGTGAAGTAATTTTATTTCCAAGTTTAGTTCAAGGCGCTGATGCAGCTCCTAATATTGTTAAACAGATTGAAGTTGCTGATAATTATAATTTAGATATATTAATAGTTGGTCGTGGTGGTGGATCAATTGAAGATTTATGGGCTTTTAACGAAGAGATAGTAGCTTATGCAATTTATAATGCTAAAACTCCTATTATTAGTGCAGTAGGGCATGAACCTGATTTTACAATTGCCGATTTTGTAGCTGATTTACGTGCCCCAACACCAACAGGAGCGGCAGAAATGGCAGTTCCTACTGTTAAAGATACCAATGAACTAATTAATCAGTTAAAATTAAGATTAGATAAAAATATAAAAACATCTGTTAATAATAAATATATTGAATTACGTAATTTAAAAAATTCATTTATCTTAAAAAATCCGATGAGTTTATATGAATTAAAAGAACAAAAACTTGATAAATTAATTGATAATTTAAATCATAATATAGTAAATAATTTAAATAATAATAAGCATAATTTGGAAATAATTACAGCAAAAACCAAATTAATTAATCCTCTAAATATGATTAATAATAAAAAGAGTATTATAAATGAATATAGGATTAATCTTAACAATTTAATTGATAAAAAACTTACTAATGTAACTCATAAAATAGAATATGCTATAAATAGTTTAAATTTAGTAAATCCTTTAAATATT
>CACZRB010000007.1 GCA_902783555.1 uncultured Erysipelotrichaceae bacterium | reverse complement strand
TAATGCACAATGTTTCACGTGAAACATAATTAAGATAGTTAAACAAAATTATTAAAATAATAAAAAATACAATCAATTACAAAATAATAATATAAATCAAAATAATAAAAGTAATGCACAATGTTTCACGTGAAACATAATTAGAATAGTTAAACAAAATTATTAAAATAATAAAAATTATAATCAATTACAAAATAATAATATAAATCAAAATAATAAAAGTAATGCACAATGTTTCACGTGAAACATAATTAAAATATTTACCATATAATTATTAAATAATTTTAAATTATAGTATTAGTAATTGATTCAAAATACTATATAAATAGTGCAAATTGTTTCACGTGAAACATTTTGCATTTAAAACTAAATATGTTAAAATTAAATTGCGCAATACAAATGCAATAACCTGGTCAGATTCGGAAGAAAGCAGCCAAATTTGCCTCTATGTATGTGCGCTTTTTTTAGGAGAAAAATAATGTGGAAAAAATAATACATGAATTAAACAAGTTAATAAATAAAGCTATTAAAAATAATGAAAGCCCAGTGGCAGCAATAATTGTGCATAACAATAAAATCATTGCAAAAGCATATAATCAAAGAAATAAAAGCAATATAACAACTGATCATGCTGAGATAATTGCTATTCATAAAGCAAATAGAAGGTTAAAAAGTTGGAGAACGAACAAATGTACTATGTATGTTACGTTAGAACCATGCGAAATGTGCAAAAGTGTAATAAAAGAAAGTAGAATAGAAAATGTATATTATTTTCTGCCAAGAAATTCTGAAAAAAAGCAATATAAAGGGACTAAAATATTAAGCATAGACAACACTATAGAAACAACTGAAAAATTTATTAGAAACTATAAAAAAATAATGCATGAATTTTGGGAAAATAAAAGATAATCTTAAATATCTATGTTATAATATTATTGGAGGAAAATATGGCTTACAAGGTACTATATCGAAAATATCGCCCACAAGATTTTAACAGTCTTTATGGACAAGATAATATCAAAAAAATATTAATAGATTCAATTATAAATGATAAATTATCCCATGCTTATTTATTTTCTGGTCCAAGAGGCACAGGTAAAACAAGTACTGCTAAATTATTTGCTAAGACAATCAATTGTGAGAATCCTATAAACGGAATTCCTTGCAATGAATGTAATGCTTGTAAAAACTATGATCAATCACCAGATATTATTGAAATAGATGCTGCTTCTAATAATGGTGTTGATGAAATTAGGGATTTAAGGGACAATGCAAAAATATTGCCAACATATAGTAAATATAAAGTTTACATAATAGATGAAGTTCATATGCTATCGCAAAGTGCCTGGAATGCTTTTTTAAAAATTTTAGAAGAGCCTCCTAAACATGTAATTTTTATATTAGCTACGACAGAAATTCAAAAAATTCCTATAACTATACTTTCAAGATGTCAAAGATTTAGCTTTCAAAGGATTTCAAATGATATTATAAAAGAAAATATATTACGAATATCTAAAGAGGAAAATATAAAAATAACTGCTGACGCTGCCGATTATTTAGCACTTTTAGCAGATGGTGGTATGCGAGATGCTTTGAGTTTATTAGACCAGCTTTCTAAAGAAAATCAGGAAATTAGTAAAGATTTAATAGTAGAAACTTTTGGTATATTAACAGAAAATGATGTTGAAGAAATTTTTAAATACCTTAGTCAAAGAGATATAAATGCAATCGAAAAAATATTTAATGAATATCTAAAAAAAGGATTAGACATTAACTTATTAATATCCAAAATAATAAACTATATATATAAATTAGAAATTGAAATAATTAATGGCAAAAAAAGTATCTTTATTACTGAGGATTTAAAGCACCTAGCAGAAGAATTAATAGTTTGTTATAATAAAGCTGATGCACTTAATTTAATAAAGATAATCCTATATAGCTATATTCCACAAAATATTTCCCAAAATATTTCCCAGAATATTTCCCAAAGTGAATTAGAAGAATCTAAATCTGAAAATATTTCCCGGGAAATAATTGATGAGAGAAATAAAACGAATAATAAATTAATTCAAAATAATGAAGTTCAAAAACAAAAAAATATTTCAAATATGGATAAAATCAACAATCTAAAACAAATTCGCTTAAATAATTCTTTTGTAAATGCATCTAAAAATGAAAAAGAGAAATTTAAAAAAAATTGGGAAATATTTATAAACAAAGAGATTGGAAAAAATAATATTGAAATTTTATCCTTAATAGAGGATTTAAATATAGAAGTTGTTTCTCCAACTAATGTATTATTTTCTCATAAATCACCATCAGTAGCATTATTATTTAATGAACAAACTAATAATCTTGAACAGGAATTTAATAAAATAGCAAACTATTCAATTAGATTTATTTGTATTTCATCAAGTGAATGGGAAGAAAAAAGAAAAGAATTTATTGCAAATAAAAATAGAAAATATATCTATATTGAGGAACCAAAAGAAGAAAAAACTTCTGAAGTTATAAATTCCGCAATAGATATATTTGATGAAAAAATTATAGAAATTAATTAGGAGGAAAAATATGAATATGCAAAATTTAATGGCTCAAGCCCAAAGAATGCAAAGAGACATTCAAAAAAAACAAGAGGAGATTAATAAAACAGAGTATGAAGCATCAAGTGGTGCAGTAAATATTAAAATTAATGGAAAAAAGGAAATTATTAGTATAAAAATTGATAAAAGTATTATTAATGATGCTGATGATATAGAAGCCTTAGAAGATATGCTTAAAATTGCTTTTAATGAAGTAATTAATAAAGTTAATAAAGATACAGAAAGTAAAATGGAAGTTTATGCTAAAGGCTTAAACGGTTTATTCTAACATGATATATCCAAAAATATTAGAAGAACTTATTGAATATTTTAAAAAATTGCCTGGTATTGGTGAAAAATCAGCAGAAAGATTAGCTCTATCAGTTATTGAATCTTCTGAAGATGATATAAAAATGTTTTCTAAAACAATGATAGAAGCAAAAAAAAATTTACATCCATGTACAATTTGTGGAAATTTAACAACTGAAAAGATATGTTCAATTTGTGACAATGAGTATCGAAACAATAAATTAATATGTGTAGTTGAGGACTATAAAAGCATTTTTGCTTTTGAAAAAATGGGCAAATATAACGGTGTTTATCATGTACTAAATGGATTAATTTCTCCAATTAATGGAATTACTCCATATGACCTTAACATAGATGGATTATTAAATCGTTGTAAAAAAGAAGAAAATATAGAATTGATAATTGCTCTAAAACCTAGCATAGAAGGTGAGACAACTACTCAGTATATTAATAAAATACTTGAAAAAACTAAAGTTAAAGTATCAAGACTATCATATGGATTACCAGTTGGTGCCGAACTAGATTATCTAGATTCATTAACTCTAGAAAGAGCATTTGAGGATCGAAAAAATATCTAACATAATAATTCAATAATTAACATATGTTATAATATGATATCCAAATTAATTAAAATAATAAAAAAAATAATATTTGCTTTCATAGCAATATATAGTTTAGATTTAATATTAAAAGGTTTTAATATTATTATTCCCATAAACTACTATACATTAATAATTGTGGCAATATTGGGATTCCCAGGATTAATTATGTTAGCTTTAACATTTTTCTTTCTTTTATGAGAGAGTGATAATTAATGAATAATAACTTAATTGAATTTTTAAAAAAGGAAATAAGTGAGAATAAGATTTCTCATGCTTTTTTAGTTGAAACCAATAATTGTGAGTTATTATTAAATGAACTAGTAAACTTTTTGAAAAAACAAAAAATTATCACATCACAAACAATGGATAACAACATATGTATAGACATTATAAGACCAGAAAATAACTTAATAGATAGAAATAAAATTTTAGAATTGCAAAAATTTATAGTGACAAAATCCGTAATTAACGAATACAAAGTATATTTTATTATTAATGCAGAACTAATGAATTTATCATCTTTTAATAAACTATTAAAAGTATTAGAAGAACCATGCGATAACGTAATAGGATTCCTAATAACTGAAAATATGAATCAGATTATATCTACAATTAAAAGCCGATGTAAAAGATTTAAAATGGAATTTAATACTGAACAAACAAAGTTGATTGATGAAGATCTTTTTAAAATGTTAATAAGTATAAAAAAATTAACATTTACTGAATTATTAAATTTAAAAAAGTTAGTAATATCTCAAGAAAAACAAAATATTATTTTTCTACTTGAAAAATATAAAAAATATATATCATCTCAAAATTTATCAATAGACGAAATAAAGACACTTGCAAACTCTTATAAAATATTAGATAATATAATCGACTTAATAAAATCAAATGTCAACTTAGAACTTTGTTTAGACAAAATGATTATAGAAATGAGGAAGTAATATGGAAGTATGTGGAATTGTTTATAAAGATTCAGGAAAGATTTATTACTTTAATAAAAATGAATTACCAGTTAAAGAAAAGGATTATGTAATAGTTGACACCGAAAAGGGTGAGCAATTTGGTCGTGTTGTTTTTGTTGAAAACCGAGAAGTAAATTATGAATTAAAAAACGTTTTAAGAATTGCAACTAAAACTGATTATAATAAATATCTAAAAACATTAAAAGAAGCAAAAGAATCAATAAAAGATGCCAAAAATTTTGCATCATCCCTTGGATTAAATATGCAATTTGTAGACGCTTCTTATACTTTTGATCATAAACAATTAATTATTAACTTTATAGCTGATGAACGTATAGATTTTAGAGAATTAGTTAAAATGCTTGCAGCCAAATATAAAGTTAGAATAGATTTACATCAAATAGGAGTGAGGGATAAAGCTAAAGAATTGGGTGGAATTGGGCCATGTGGACGCCAACTATGTTGTACATCATTTTTAAATCATCTAGATACAATATCAATAAATATGGCTAAAAATCAAAATATTGCACTAAATCCCGCAAAAATTAATGGTGCATGTGGAAGATTGTTATGTTGTCTATCTTATGAAGATAATACATATACAAACTGTCGTGCAAAACTTCCTGAAATAGGTGCTAATGTTAAATATAAAGGTAAAGAATACAAAGTAATTGGAATTGACATTCTAAATGAATCATATACAATTAATGCTGATGGAGAGGAAATAACTATATCTGTCAATGAAAAATAATGAAATTAATGATTTATATAATTATGGTTACAAAATAGTTCAAAATAAGGACTATTTTAAATTTTCCTTAGATTCAATTTTATTGGCAGACTTTGTAAAAGTAAAATATACTGACAAAAAAATGTTAGATTTATGTACAGGTAACGCTCCAATTCCAATTATTCTATCTGATAAGATTAAAGATATTACTGCAATTGAACTACAAAAATGTGTATACCAAATGGCAATAGAGTCATTAAATATAAATCATATAACAAATGTCAAATTAATAAATGATAATGTCAAAAATTGGTCAAATTATTTCCCGGGAAATAATTTTGATATAGTAACATGTAATCCTCCATATTTTAAATATAATAAAGATTCCATAATTAATGAAAATATGGTAAAATCAATAGCTAGACATGAAATTGAAACAAATTTAGAAGAAATAATCTCAATTTCATATGATGTTTTAAAACCAAAGGGATCATTTTATTTAGTCCATCATGCTGAACGCATTATTGAAATAATAAATTTACTTCAAAAATATCATTTTGGCATAAAAAGAATGCAATTTGCTTATAACGATTATGAATCAAATTGTAATATTATACTAATAGAATCAATGAAAGATGGGAAAAATAATTGTATAGTACCGTGTCCCATAATTACAAAGAATTATCGAGGTGAAATATGAAACTAATAGTTGGATTAGGAAATCCAGGTAAAGAATATGAAAATACTAGACATAATATAGGTTATATGGTTGTAGATAATTATTTAGATAATGTTAATTGGAAAAATGAAAAGTTAGCAAAAATTTATAAAACTAAAATTAACAATGAAGATATATTATTCATAAAACCAACTACATTTATGAATTTATCCGGGGAAGCAGTCTCTTATTATATGAATTATTATAAAATTAATTTAAAAGATATTTTAGTAATTCAAGATGATATGGATTTAGAATTGGGAATAATTAGATTAAAAACTGATAGTTCATCTGGCGGACATAATGGAATAAAAAATATTATAGAGCATTTAAATTCCAAAAGCTTTTTAAGATTA
This sequence comes from uncultured Erysipelotrichaceae bacterium, assembly GCA_902783555.1. Lineage (GTDB taxonomy): Bacteria > Bacillota_I > Bacilli_A > RF39 > UBA660 > CAG-533. The sequence goes on along the minus strand of CACZRB010000007.1, from coordinate 28,000 downwards.
AAAATTGGTATTTCAAAGCCAAAATATGATGTAATAGATTTTGTATTATCAAAATTTAGTCAGGATGAATTAAAAATAATAAACGAAAGTTTAAATAAGTCTAAACTAATTATTAATGATTTTATAAATAATGAAAATATAGAAAGATTAATGAGTAAGTATAACTAATATGGATTTTTTAAATGATATATTTAAAAATTTTAATTCAAAAAATATTAGTGGTTTGACTGAGGAACTTAAGACACTTTACATAAATTATATTCAAAAACAAAGTGATAAAAATATAATTGTTTTAACTAGCAACTTGTATAAAGCCACTAAGTATTATGATAATTTAAAAACATATACAGATGATGTTTTTCTTTTTCCAATGGATGAATTTTTAACATCAGTTGCTATTGCGATATCTCCTGACTTAAAAGTGAAACGTCTAGAAACGTTAAATAATATAAAGAATGCAAAAAGAAAAATAATTGTTACTAATCTTACTGGATTCTTAAAATTTGTTCCTTCATCTAAAACAATTGAGAAACTTATAATAAAATTAGAAAAAAATACTGATATTAATCGCCAAACATTTGAAGAATTACTTGCCAAATTTGGCTATAATAAAACGTCTATAGTTTCTTCATCTGGTGAATATTCTATTCGAGGCTTTGTAATTGATTTATTTCCATATAATTATCAAAACCCTATTCGAATTGAATTATTTGGAAGTACTATCGAAAAAATAAAACTATTTGATGCAGAAACCCAATTATCTATTGAAGAACTAAATAGTATAGATATACTACCATATGATGAAATAAATTTATCTGATAATTCAAGTATATATGATTTATTAGATAATCCTATAGTAATTAATATCGATCCGGAAAACATAAAAGTAGCATATAAAACATTACAAGAGCAAATATTTAACTATAAAATAGAAAAAGATATTCCAGCGTCTCACAAATACATGTTTAATTTAGAGGATATAAATATTAAAGAAGAAATAAACTTATCAACATTTAATAATCCAGGGTATTTAGATATAAAATCTAATACATTAGAAAACTTTAACACTAATTTTAATCACTTAAAAACTTATATTGACAATAATAAACAAGACAATACAATAATATTTTCAATAAGCAATGAAAAAACAATAACGTATCTTAAAGAATTATTTACTTTTTCAAATGGTAAAGAATACACAAAAGGAAACCTCTACCTTATCAAAAATAAGATAAATCATGGTTTTATATTGAATAATTATATTATAATTAGTGATAATGATATTGAAAATAAGAGTGTAAAACATTCTTATAATAATACAGTAAAAATTGGACGTAAAATTAAAGATTTTAATGATATAAAAAAGGGAGATTATGTTGTGCACTCAGCCCATGGTATAGGTATCTATAATGGAGTTGTAACATTAACACAAAATGGTATACAAAAAGACTATTTACTTATTAATTATGCTGGTACAGATAAAATATATATTCCTGTAGAAAAAATTCATACAATATTTAAGTATTCAGATGCAGATGGTACGCCACCAAAGATTAATAAACTAAACTCTCCTGCTTGGGCTAAAACAAAAAGTAGTGTAAAAGCAAAAGTTAAAGATATTTCAGAGCAACTATTAAAATTGTATGCTGAACGCTCAAAAATCAAAAGTCCAAAATTTAAAGAATATCCAGAAGACTTAGTTTTTGCAAGTAATTTTGAATATACTGAAACTAAAGATCAAACTAGATGTGTGAATGATATATTAAATGATTTAAGATCAGATAAACCAATGGATAGACTATTATGTGGAGATGTTGGTTTCGGAAAAACGGAAGTAGCATTCCGCGCTATTTTTAATACAATAATAAATGGTTATCAAGTTGCATATCTCTGTCCAACAACCATACTTTCTAAACAACAATACTCTAATGCTATTGAAAGATTTAAAGATTTTGCTATTAATATTGAAATTGTTAATAGATTTACAAGTATAAAAGATTTTAATCGTATTATCAACGAATTAGAAGAAGGAAAAATTGATTTAATATTTGGAACACATAAACTATTTAATGAAAAAATAAAATATAAAAACTTAGGTCTTCTAGTAGTAGATGAAGAACAAAGATTTGGAGTATCCCAAAAAGAAAAAATTAAAGAGTTAACTAAAAATATTAATGTATTAACATTATCTGCTACTCCAATCCCAAGAACATTAAAAATGGCAATGACTGGTCTTAAGGATTTATCAATATTAGACACTGCCCCATTAGATAGATATCCAGTTCAAACCTATGTTATTGAACAGAGTGATTTACTAATTAAAGAAGCAATTTACAAGGAATTGGCAAGAAATGGACAAGTATTTTACTTGTATAATAATGTATCAAATATCGAAGATGAAACAAATCGTTTACAAAGATTAGTACCAGAAGCTAAGATATGTTACGCACATGGTCAAATGGACAAGAATTCTCTTGACACTGTAATTGAAGATTTTATTGACAAAAAATATGATATATTAGTATGCACAACAATAATTGAAACAGGTATTGATATTTCTAATGTAAACACTTTAATAATAATAGATGCACAAAATTACGGTCTATCACAATTATACCAATTAAGAGGCCGAGTAGGTCGTAGTAATAAAATAGCTTATGCTTATTTAACTTATAATAATAAAAAAATACTAAATGAAGTTGCAACAAAGCGATTATCAGCAATTAAAGAATTTACTGAGTTAGGTTCAGGTTATAAAATTGCCATGCGTGATTTAGCAATTCGTGGAGCTGGAGATTTATTAGGAAGTGAACAAGCAGGATTTATTGATTCAGTAGGAATTGAAATGTATACTAAATTAATTGAAGAGACTCTAAATGAATTACATGGAATAGAAAATAAAGAAGAGAAACTAAACGATAAAACACTAATAAATGTAGACACTCATATTGAAGAATCATATGTGTCTGATGAAAGCGTTAGAATTGAAATACATCAGTTAATAAATAAAATTAAAGATTACGAATCATTAACTAAAATAAAAGCTGAAATAGAAGACAGATTTGGCAAAATAAACGATAAAATGGAAATCTACATGTACGAAGAATGGTTTGAAAAATTGGCCTCAAAGTTAAATATTAAAGATGTTATTCAAACTAGAACATATATCGAATTGTATCTACCTCCTGAAACATCATCAAAGATAAATGGTGAAAAATTATTCTTAAAATTATATTCAATTAATCCTAAATTCTCTATTAGATACATGAATAAGAGAATAATTATTAGATTGCCAATTATTAACTTAGATAAACATTATCTATATTACTTTGTAGAATTATTAGAAGAAATTATAAATGATATTGAATAAAAATTTATCTGTAGGACAAAATATCTTTAGTGATGTATGTGAATTCAAATAATTATATTAGAAAAATTGATGAACTTGGAAGAATAGTTATTCCTAAAGAAGTTCGCAATAAATTAAAAATACAAGATAATGAAAGTATACTAATTAGTTTAGATAATAACAGAATAAATATATCAAAATATTCTTATTTAAATAATTATAATAAGTTTATTAATGAATTATGTAACCAATTAACTGAAATATATAAATTGGAAATAGTAATAACCGATAGAGAAAAGACAATTTTCTCAAATTTAACTAAAAAAACTAATAATGAATATACTACTGACATTATTATAGATTCTACTATTATTGGACAAATTATAATATATGATCAATCCAATAACGATTTATCTAAACTATCAAAGTTAATATCTAGAATTATTACTATTTTTTTAACGACATCTCAAAGTAATTAAATAAAAAATTACATAGACTTCTTGATTTTAAAAAAATCCTATGATAAAATCGTTTTATTGGACAAAGAAGGAAAGAGTAATTAATGACTAATTATTTAGAGAGTTCTTAATTGGTGAAAAAGAATTAATTAGCTTTAATGAACATGGCTCTGGAGTTCAAACGTATTTCTGCGTTAAAGAATTAAGTGCATGATAATTCATGAATTAAGGTGGTACCGCTGGTCTTTCAGTCCTTAACTTCATGAATTTTTTTATTAGAAAGGATAGATTAAAATGGAAGAAAAAAAGAAATTTTACATTTCAACTGCAATCGCTTATGCTTCAGGAAAACCACATATTGGAAATACTTATGAAATTGTTTTAGCAGACGCAATTGCCAGAAACAAAAGATTAGAAGGATATGATGTTTATTTTCAAACTGGTACAGATGAACATGGAGAAAAAATTGAATTAAAAGCTAAAGAAGCTGGTTTAACTCCTCAAGAATTTGTAGATGAAAAAGCAGCAGAAATAAAAAGAATTTGGGATACTATGAATACTACATATGATAGATTTGTAAGAACATCTGATCCTGATCATAAAAAGAAAGTTCAACATATTTTTAAAAAATTATATGATCAAGGTGACATATATTTAGATAAATATGAAGGATGGTATTGTACCCCATGCGAATCATTTTTTACTGAAACACAGCTTATTGATGGAAAATGTCCAGACTGTGGGCGCCCAGTAGAAAAGAAAAGTGAAGAAGCTTACTTCTTTAGACTATCAAAATATCAAGATAGACTAATTAAACATATTGAAGAGCATCCTGAATTTATCGCACCTGAATCAAGAAAAAATGAAATGATAAATAACTTTCTAAAACCAGGTCTTCAAGACTTATGTGTTTCACGTACTGCCTTTGATTGGGGAGTTAAAGTAGACTTTAATGATAAGCATGTAGTATATGTATGGATTGATGCTTTATCTAACTATATTACATTTCCTGGATACGATGTTGACAATGAATCAGATTTTTTCAAAAAATATTGGCCAGCTGATTTACATTTAATAGGAAAAGATATTATTAGATTTCACACTATTTACTGGCCTATTATATTAATGGCATTAGATGTTCCTCTACCAAAACGAGTATTTGGACACCCATGGTTACTTACTGCTTCTGATAAAATGAGTAAATCTAAAGGCAATGTATTATACGCAGATGATTTAGTTGAAAAATATGGCTTAGATACAATAAGATATTATGTTTTACATGAAATACCATTTGCAGACGATGGTAATATAACTGAAGAACTAATTGCTGAAAGAAATAATTCAGATCTTGCAAATATTTTAGGTAACTTAGTAAACCGTACAATCTCAATGAGTCATAAATATTTTAACGGAATAGTAGAAAATAAAAATGTTTCAGATGAACATGATAAAGTGCTAATAAATCTATGTGAAAATTTAGGTTCTAAAGTAAAAGAAGACATGAATAACTTAAAAATTGCTGATGCAATTACTGATGTATTTGAAGTTTTAAGAGCTGCAAATAAATATATTGACGAAACAACTCCATGGATTTTAGCTAAAGATGAAAATCAATCTGATAGATTAAAAACAGTACTTTATAATTTAATTGAAGCAATTAGAGTATCAGCTGTATATTTACAAGCGTTTATTCCAGATACAAGTGCTAAAATCTTTGATTTATTAAATAGTGATGAAACTTCATATGAAAGTACTGTTCATTTCGGAGTTTATAAATCTGGTACAAAATTAAAAGAACCACAAATCTTATTTAATAGAATTGAAATAGGTGAATAAAATCACCTTTTTTTGAAAGGAGAAATTATGTTTACTGATACACATTGCCATATTTTGTCTACATCATATTATAATCCAGAAGACATTATTAACAATTTAGATAGTAATAAAATTAAGAGGATTATAATAAATGGCTATAATTTAAAAACCAATAAAGAAGTTATTGAATTATCAACAAAATATCCAAATGTATATGGAGCTCTTGGTATTCATCCTGATAATATAGAGGAAAACTTAGAAGAAAACTTAAAACTAATTAGAGAAAATGCTAATAATCCTAAAATCATCGCTATAGGAGAAATAGGACTAGATTACTTTCATAATAAAGAAAATAAAGAAGAGCAGTTAAACTTATTAAATACTTTATTTAATTTAGCCGAAGAATTAAACTTACCAGTAATTATTCATAACCGAGATGCTACTGATGATTTATTAAGATTATTAAAAAGCCATCGTTTAAAAGGAATTATCCATTGCTTTTCAGGAAGTATAGAAACAGCTAGAGAATACTTAAAACTTGGCTTTAAGTTAGGAATAGGTGGAGTACTAACTTTTAAAAATTCTAATCTTAAAAATACTTTAAAAGAAGTACCTTTATCTAGTATTTTGCTCGAAACAGATAGTCCATACCTAACACCTGCACCTTTAAGGGGGTTACCTAATGAACCGATGTATTTAAAATTTGTTGCTGAAGAATTAGCTAATATTTATAATATCTCTTTAAAAGAATTATCTACATGTTTAGAAAATAACTTATTTGATATTTTTGACATAACATAATAATCATGCTACAATTATTTTAGAATGTAGGTGATAGTTATAAAAAGATTTTTAAACATTTTTCAAGGTTTAGTTATAGTACTTTTTATTTTTACATGTACTACAGTTAATATCCCACATTCTGAAACTAAAACAACAAATCATAATTTAAATAAAACTTTAGATTTACATGCTATGGCAGTTAAATACGAAGAAATAAAAAGAAATGATTTATATACTCCATTAGATGTATATAATGGAGATTTAACTGGTTATGCGGCTAACTGCCCGCTATGTAATGGTCATTTAGGATGCACAGGCCAAAATGTTTTAGATGGCACTGATACTTATGAAGATAAAGATTATGGTACTGTTAGAATAGTGGCATCTTCTAAAAACTTACCATGTGGATCAATACTACAATTTGATGGTAATGTTATAAAAGAAGAAGGAACCATTACAGCTATTGTACTAGACCGTGGAGTTTTAGGAACCGATTTAGATTTATTAGTTGAAAGTGAAGAATTTGCATCTAAGTACATTGGTAGACACTTAATTAGTTATAATGTATTAAGATATGGGTATAAAAGATAGTTTTAAACTATCTTTTTCTTTTAGAAATATCTTAGTAAAACTATAATTACATTTAATTATTTATTAAAATATGATAAAATTTCCTTGAAAGAGGAAATTTTTATTATGAATGAGCATATTTTTAAAAAGAAATTTGGACAAAATTTTCTACAAGATAATAATATATTAGATAAAATATCAAATTCAATTAATCCTACAGAAAATGATTTAATTATTGAGATTGGCCCAGGAAGTGGTAATTTAACTAAATACTTGCAAAAACATAATTCATATCTCTTATGCTATGAAATAGATATATCATTAAAAGAAAAATTAGAATCAATAGCGAATTCTAAAACTAGATTTATTTTTAAAGACTTTTTAGAGACTAATATTGAAGATGATATAAATAAAATACCTCATGAAAATGTCTATGTGGTTGCTAACATTCCTTATTATATTACAACACCTATAATTGAAAAATTAACATTATCAAATATAAATCCTAAATCACTTACATTAATGATGCAAAAAGAAGTGGGAGAAAGACTTTCTGCAAAACCTAAGACAAAAGAATATGGATATATCACAGTTTTATTAAACTATTTTTATAATATTGAATCACTATTTAATGTAAGCCGTAAATGTTTTTATCCCATGCCAAAAGTAGATAGTGTAGTAGTAAAGTTTACAAGGAAGGAAAAAAATAGTGTTGATTTTAACAAATTTAATAATTTTTTAAAGCATTCATTTCAATATAAACGGAAGAATTTACGCAATAATTTAAAAAACTATGATTTAAAAAAGATTGAATATATTCTAAATAAACATGGATATACTTTAAATAATCGCGCTGAAGATATTCCACTTGAAGTATTTATAGATATTGTAGATAATTTATAATAATTATCTATTTTTTTGCATATATTTTTTTAGGTGGAAAAATGGATCTTAAAATAGGAGACAAAGTCACAAGAATTAGTTACAATCATGACATAATATTTAAAATATTAAATATTGAAGATAATATCTCTTATCTTAAAGGAGAAAATATAAGACTATATGCGGATAGTCCGCTTGAAGATTTAACACTTTATGATAAAACAGCTAATGATAACTTTGAAGAAACAATAGAAGAACCAGATATATCAGATCGAAATGAATACTTTTATTTACCAGCTAGAATTCTTCATTGTGATGGTGATTCTGATTATTTAAATAGATGTTTAAAATACTACAAAGAACATAAGCTTCAAGCCATAGGCAAAGTTATAAAAGAAGAAGACTTGCCAATTAAAGTTCCAAAATTTATTAAAGAGTATGACCCAGATATAGTCATAATAACAGGCCATGATGCTTATTATAAAAAGAAAGGTAATAAACATGATTTAAATAATTATAAAAATTCTAAATATTTTTGTAATGCTGTAAGAGAAGCAAGAAAGTATGAAAAAAACCATGACAAACTAGTTATTATAGCCGGTGCTTGCCAAAGTGATTACGAAGAACTAATTAAATGTGGTGCTAACTTTGCATCTAGCCCTAAAAGAGTAAACATCCATGCTTTAGATCCAGCTATTATTGCTACCACCATAGCTTTAACAAATAAACAAGATACCATAAACTTAATTGAATTATTAAACAAAACTAAATATGGTTCAGATGGAATGGGAGGCGTCATTGGAAATGGACTTATGTATGTGGGGTATCCTAGATGATTGATACTATTAAAAGTGAAATAAAGAATCATCTTAATCAAGAAGTAAAAATAATAGCAAAAGAAAACCGTAATCGCAATGAAGTATTTTATGGTTATATCGTAGAATATTATTCTCATATATTTGTCGTATCAAATGGAATAGACCATAAAAGTTATTCATATAATGACATATTAAGTAAAGATATTTCTATAACATTTTTATAAAACTATTGCAATTTTTAAAAAAAGGTCTTAAAATTATATTAACGAACATATGGAAGGAGTGATGTTATGCAAATTACATCAGTAAATGTACGTAAAGTTGAAAAAGAAGGATCACACATGAAAGGACTAGCATCAGTTTTAATCGATGACGCTTTTGCAGTTCATGATATCCGTATAATTGAAGGAGAAAATGGACTATTTATCGCAATGCCAAGTAGAAAAACTGCTACTGGCTATAGAGACATAGCTCACCCTATTAATTCAGACGTACGTAAACAATTTGAAGATGCTATTTTTGAAGAATACAATAAAGCAGCTTAAGTTCACAAATATGTGAACTTTTTTAATGAATAATTGTAATATAACTTAATATATTTATATTAGGAGGCTTTATATGGATAAAATGATTGATGTACCAGCATTTACACATGTATTAAAATTAAATGATCGTAAAAATATTATAATAAGCGGCATAAAAAAAATAATTAATTTTGATGATAAAGAATTTAATTTAGAGTCTATAATGGGAAATATAATTATTAAAGGAGAAAATCTTGAAATGATAAAACTAGATACTTTAGAAGGTAATGTATCAATTAAAGGTAAAATTAATTCATTTACTTATACCGACACAATATCAAAAGAAAATAGTATCCTGATGAAACTATTTAAATAATGAATCAATTATTCCAAATTATCATTTCTATAATTTTAGGCTTCCTTTATGGTTTTATATTTAAATATATTTCTAAATCTATGCTAATGACGTGCTTGGTAACTTTTATTTTAACTATTGGATATATTTATATTATGTTTTATTTAAACTTAGGAATAATTAACTATATATTAAAGATAAGTACTATTTTAGGTTTTATTTTATTTTTAAAAACGTCAAATTTAAAGAAAAAAATGTAAAGTAATGCAAAAAAACTTTTTCTAAAAAATATAAATGATATAATTTAGCATAGGAGAGTGTTTAGTATGGCAAAAATTACGAAAAAAGATAAACGCCGTGTTTTAATATGGTCAATGCTAATAATAATTATTATTTCATACTTAGCAGTTTTTTCATTGCATTACTGGACACAAATACTAGCCAATCGTAAAGAAAAACAAGAATTAGAAGAAAACTATACTTCTCTTCTAAAAAAAGAAGAAGAATTAAAGTCTCAAATAACCAAATTACAAGATCCAGAATATGCAGCAGAATATGCTAGAGAAAAATATATGCTTTCTAAAGATGGTGAAGTAAATATCAAATTACCAGATGAAGTTGAAAATTAGGCCCAATTATGTTAAAATCTTATACACGGGGCCGTTTTTGGTTTCGACAAAAGTAGATTTTGTTTTATGTGCAAGTGGTTGCTGACCTAATCAGCAAACAGTTAAAATAACTGACAAATTTAATTTTAATACTGAACTAGCATTTGCCTAATTATTGGCATTGGTTCACTCTTTATAGACTAATTCTACAGAGTTTATAACGGGTTCATAATAGTAGAATATATTTAATAAATTGCTTAGTTTATTAGAAGAATTTTTATAAGCTTAGTTAATGATTCTTTAGATAATTTGTGGGTCATTAATGAAATAATAAATTATCTAAACTTGTAGATCATACTATGAAATACTTTTGGACGTGAGTTCAATTCTCACCGGCTCCACCAAATATGTTATAAGTCACTCTGTATGTGTGATTTTTTTCTTTTATGGTATAATGTATTTAAGGAAGTGAAAACTATGGAATATAATAAAGTGAAAGATGCATCAAATATAATTAAAAAATCATCATACGTAATAGACAATCCAATTAAATATAAGAATAAATGGAATGATTTATTTGGTAATAAAAATCCTATAAATTTAGAACTTGGTATGGGAAGAGGTGACTTTATAATTAATATGGCACTTAAGTATCCTAATATTAATTTTATCGGATTAGAATTAAATGAGTCACAAACTGCAACAGCGGCTTCTAGATTAAATAACAAAAACATTCCTAATTTAAAACTAATCTGTGCTGATGCGCATGACATAATTAATTTTTTTGGAAAAGAAATCGATACTATATATTTAACCTTTTCAGAACCATGGCCTAAAGCACATGATGAAAGTAAAAGATTTACACATATTAGTTATTTAAAACTATATGATAGAATCTTTAAAAAAGACAAACATATTATTTTAAAAACTGATAATAAAGGACTATTTGCCTATTCTTTAGAAACATTATCAGGATATTGGTATGAATTTAAAAAAGTTAGTTTGGATTTACACCATGATGAAAATCCAATTCCTAATATCATGACTGATTTTGAAAAACAATACTATAAAGAAAATAGACCAATCTATTATGTTGATGCGATATTTAAAGAATAATTATTGCCAATTAATGTAAAAAAAGTTAAAATAATTATAGGAGGAAAAATATGAATACAAAAATAAGAAATATAATAATAGGAGTAGTTATAGTTGCAATATTATTATTGCCAGCATTTTTAAATCCACCAAAGAAAGAAGTAACATCATATAAAACTGTTTCTACTTATGAAGAGTATAAAAAAATAGTTGAAAGTGATAAGGTTACAATGGCTGTATTTGGTAGAAATAGTTGTAGTTGGTGTAATAAGTTCAAACCAATCTATAATGAAGTAGCTGGAGAATATAATGTTGATATATACTATTTTGATTCTGATGCGTTCAATAAAGATGAATATAATAAAATAATGAATATGATAGAATTAAAAAATTTAGCACACTGTAACAGAGATAATGTAGATAAATCGTTATCTGAAGGTTTTGGAACTCCACTTACACTATTTACTAAAAACAATGAAACTATCGATTGTATAGGTGGATATGTTGAAAAAGATGAATTAATAACTAAGTTAAAAAGTGTTGGTATGATTTAGAAAGAGGTAATATATGGCTTCTACATTAGAATTAGTAAAAGATTTTAAAAAAAGATATGGTAGTACTATTTGCTGGCGTATAAAAAAGCATTGTGAACTAGTGGATAGGAATTTAAATCCAGGAGAAAGAGTACTTTATGCTTTTGCTGCGCAAAATAATGGAACTCACGATAGTATATTTGATACAGCAGTATTAGCTTTAACATCAGAAAGATTAATAATAGCGCAAGATAGAATAGTAATTGGCTACAAAGTTAGTACTATAACCCCAGATCTTTATAATGACTTGCAGGCTAATGCTGGAATAATTTGGGGAACGATAATCATAGATACAATGAAAGAAACCGTTACATTTTCTAATATATCAAAGCGTGCACTTCCAGAAATACAAAAAAATATTTCTTCATTTATGATTGAAGCCAAGAAAAAATATAAAGATAAAAAGGATTCTGAATAGGATTCTTTTTTCAAAGGTAGTGATTTTATGAAAAAAATTTATTTGTTAATAACTATTATTTTATTAACATTTATTTCATTTATAATAATTGTCTTAAAACCTAGAAATTATACTTTAAAGTACTTAATTAATAATTTAAATATAACTGAAAACTATATTAAGAATGAAGGCTACTTATTTACTATTAATTATAAAGATATTGACTACCCTATATTTATTGAACATAATTATTCCCATAAAAGAAAATTTATTGAAAACATAACAATATATGAGTTAAATGATGAAATATGTTTAAATACCAAAGTATTCAATAATAATTATTATATATGTTCAAATAGTAAAGAATTAAAAACTTTAAATACCATGAGCAAAGAATTCTTAGAAAAATACGATTTTAAAAATTATGATAATAAAATTATAAATAAATATCAAAACATCAATATATTTAATAATGATTTTAATTATCTAATATGGAATTATAAGGGATTTTATCAATTAAATAAAAATAATAATAGTACACTAATATCATTTAATAAAGATAACTATCAGAATAATCTATCGTATCAAACTGAAAAATATCTTATTTTTCCAGATTATAATAGTGAATATTATTTTAATAAATTATATATATATGATATTCAAAATAGCAAATTATCTGAACTTGAGTGTGAATTTGAAATATCATATGATAGTTATTATTTAGGAGATGTAAGTAATCAAGTATACTTAGTTGATAAGAAAAATCAAAATGAATATGCAATAAATCTTAAAGAAAAATCCGTTAATAAAATATCTAAGGACGGAATAGGACTAATTTATGAAGAAAAAAAATGGAGTGAAGAATCAATAACTAAAATTATTAATAATGAGAAAAAATTTAAATTATCCAAAATATACAATTATATAATAAAAGATGAAAAATTATATTTAAATATTAAAAATTATGAAATTTTAGTAACAAGTAATAATGTAAAACATATAATACACACAAACGATAACCAAGTATTTTATTTATCAAAAGATAAACTATATACATATGAATATCTAAATGATAATAAATTATTATTAGAATATCCAGAGTGGAATTTTAATTATAATAACCATATATTTATTTTTAATTAACAAAAAGAATAATTATGAATAATTTATATTAGGAGTGATTATTAATGAATAATATGCTAAAAATAGATGATGATTCTACACCAAATGATAATTATTTTGAATACTACACAATATCATCAGGTGATAATTTATATTCAATAGCTAAAAAATATAACGTTAATCCAGCATTACTTGCCACATTAAATGGATTAAACAATAATGATTATATATATCCAGAACAAGTAATTATGATACCAAAATCAAATTTTGCATACTATATTACAAAAGAAGGCGATACTTTAAATTTAGTAGCTAATACTTTTAATACTAAAGAAGAAAATCTATTAAAATATAATCCAACTATATATTTACAAGAAGGACAATTAATCGTAAATAAAATAAACATGTAATGTTTATTTTATTTTTAGCTATTTTTATTACCAAGTATGTTTTACAATTATTATTTGTTTTGATATAATAAAAAGAGAATAAAAGGTGATTTAAATGGTATTAAAAAAACCATATGCTTTTTTAATAAAGAATTTTAAAATAATCCACTTAATTTTATTTGCAGTAATTCTATATATAACATATAGATATAGCAAGATATATTCTTTTTTTGCTGATTATGTTAGAAATAACAATACAGTAGGAGTAACTATTGCCAATACATACATACCAATAACCATCTTTTTAGCTGTATTTTTAGTAATAATATTCTCAGCTTTGATGTGGCTTTTAATGAATAATAAGAAAAAGCCAAGCAAATTCTATTTAATAGCGGGAATCTATTATTTAATAATTTTTATTTCAATTATTGTTGCTTATAATACTATTAACGAGTTAGCTACTGTTACTTTAACACAAAGAATAGCAAGAGCTTATCGCGATATATATCAAATATTATTCTTTCCTAATATTTATTTCTTAATAATCAGTCTCATTCGTGGAATTGGCTTTGATGTTAAAAAATTTAACTTTAGTAAAGATTTAGAAGAATTAGAGATTAAAAGCGAAGACAATGAAGAATTTGAATTTGTACTTGGAAAAGATTCATATAAATGGAAAAGAAAACTACGTAGAAACTTACGTGAAGCAAAATATTATATAATAGAAAACAAGTTCTTTATTAGTTTGATAGCAGGAATTATACTTATAGTTGGAACTATTTCACTTCTTCTTAATGCCACTTTATTTAAAGAAGATTATCGTCTTGGAAGCACATTAAAAACAGCTGGATTTATCTATAAACTAAATCATGCTTATTTAACATCTTATGATTTAACAGGTAAAAAAATAAAAGAAGATAAAAAGTACTTAGTATTAGACTTAACAATAAGAAGTCTTGGTAATCCAAATAGCATTAAGCCAGAAAATTTTTATGTTGTAAAAGGAAAAAATACTTATAATTATAAATCATCTTTATCTGATTCATTCTCTGACATCGGTACTTCATATAAAGGAGATTTAATAAGTACAGAAGGAGAAAATTTTATTTTTGTATTTGAAGTTGATTTAAAGGCTAAAGGAGAATTTACGTTAACAATATTTGATCAAACAAAATTTAAAAATAATAAAGTTGAATATGAATATAAAAATTATAAATTTTCACCTAAAAATATTGATAATAACTATATTTCAACTACTAAAAAATTTAATGATAAATTAACATTTGATAAAAATATATTTGGAAATACTACTTTAGTTATCAAAAATGTATTGATAACAAGTTCATTTGAATATAAATATAACAATTGTACTGATGAAAATAATTGTACTACTGTTACAGATGTAATATTCCCAACAGATAGTACCAAAAATAGTTTACTAATTGTAGAGTATAGACTCGATATTGACAAAAATGCTCCAATATATAACTCAATAAAAGATAACAAATCAGAGTTTATTAATAAATTTATAAAAGCAACTTATACTCATCAGGATTCAACTTATCTAACACCTATACTGCCAAAATCTATTCAAAATTTAGATAATGTAGTATTTTCTGATATATCAAAAACTATTCAAAATATGGAAAAAATTAACGTTGTAATATCAACTAGAAATGAAAACTATATTTTTAATATCAAATAAATTAAAAAGTACTTGTAATTCCAATTAAAACTTGATAATATAATCCTAAATTTCTTGAAGGAAAAATAGGAGGCAAAATGCTTAAATTTGTTTTTCATCAAAAAATTTATATTATCAATTTAATTGATTTAAAAAAATCAAATGGTTTAATAAAGAGAGCAAATTACAAATTTAAATTATTTGCTCTCTTTTTCTATGCCCTAAAGGGGGGTGATAATACCTATATAATATTTTTTTAATAATTTAGAAATGGAGGAATAATGATAAAAAAATTATTAAAAATATTGATAATCATAATTACAATACTAATAAATAAAATTATTGTAAACGCTGAGGAAGATTACATGTTAAAAAAGTATGATAAAGTACCAAATGTTTATGTTACAAAAATTAGCCCAGAACATCAAATATATGACTATATGTATATTATAGCTCGTTCAAGTGATAAGGCTTTTCTTTATTGTATTGAGCCAGGGATTCATATTAATGATAATATTAAATATAGTGGCAAAGATGATATAGTAAATTCTAACATAACAAAAGAGCAGTATGAAAAAATTAAATTAATATCTTATTATGGATATGGTTACAAAGATGACAAATATAATCATACTGATAAAAAATGGTATGCTGCAACTCAAGCACTAATATGGGAAGTAGAATCAAATAATCATGAAATATATTTTACAGATTATTTGCAAGGACCAAAGGTAGAAAAATTTATAAATGAATCTGATGAAATCAAAAATTTGATTTCAAAACATAATATTATACCGAACTTTCAATCATCTACATATAATATAGATCTAGGAGATACTTATACCATTTCAGATATAAATAAAGTATTAAATAATTACAGAATAATTCTATCAAATGATAATATTAATGTTAAAAAGAACAATAATAGCCTAATTATAACAGCAAATAAAATAGGAAAGACCAAAATTAAACTTGTTAAAGAATTTAATAATTATAATTCTAATCCATTAATATATACTGCAGAAAACTCTCAAACGTTATTTAAAGTAGGAAATCTCTCTCCAATAACTATGTCACTAACAATAAATATTACTGGAGAAAAAGTCATTATTAATAAAGTTGATAATGACACAGGTAAATTTGAACAAATTGCAGATTCATCTTTAATAGGAGCTGAATATGGTTTATATGACTTAAATAATAATTTATTAGAAAGATTAATAATTAATAAAAATGGCGAATCTAAAAGTCGTGATATCTTAAAATTAAATGAAACATATTATCTTAAAGAAATTATTCCAAGTAAAGGTTATGAATTAGATAAAGAAAAGCATTATTTTACTGTAAGCAAAAAAGAAACATATATAACTTTAAAAGAAAAAATTATCAAAAGAAAAGTAAATATTTGCAAAAACACTAGTTCTAATGGTTTAATAGAATCATCACCAGAAGAGGGAATAGTTTTTAACATTTATCTAAAATCTTCTAATGAATTATTTAACTCTATAACAACTGATGAAAATGGTTTAGCAAGCATCATTTTACCTTACGGAACTTATATATTTAAACAGCAAAATACTACAGAAAATTATGGAAAGTCTAATGATATTGAAATCACAATAGATAAAGTAGATATCCCTATAGAACTTAATATTACAAACAATTTAGAAAAAACAAAAATAAAAGTAATAAAAATTGATTCAGAGACTAAAAAAGTTATTCCAATATCAAATATAAAATTTAAAATTAAAAATCTTGATACAATGGAATATATTTGTGAAAATGATTTATGTGAATTTAATACTATTGATGGAATATTTATTACAAATTATATTCCATTTGGTAATTATGAACTTCTTGAGATAAGTGAAAATATTGAAGGATATCAAATAAATAAAACGCCTTTACAATTTACTATTAATAAAAATAGTAGATTTATTAAAGAAAATAATAATATTATAGTTGAAATTACTTTCCCTAACCATCCAGCTTATGCAACAATTAAACTTAAAAAAATAGATTCAATTACCAAAGAACCTATTCCAAATACTTTAATAAATGTATATAACTCAAATAACGATTTAATAATAAGTGAGTATACAAATGAGCAAGGTCAAATTATA
This sequence comes from uncultured Erysipelotrichaceae bacterium, assembly GCA_902783555.1. GTDB lineage: Bacteria > Bacillota_I > Bacilli_A > RF39 > UBA660 > CAG-533. The sequence goes on along the minus strand of CACZRB010000007.1, from coordinate 10,435 downwards.
GTTCCGAAAGTAAAAACCGGAAATTACTATTATAAGGAAGTAAAGCCATCTAATGGATACATAAATAGTAATGAAATAAAATATTTCTCTATTACTAAGAATAATGAAATAATTGAATTAGTTTTAGAAAATAAAAAGTCAGAAAAAAATGTACATTATGAAATAATCAAAGTACCTAATACTTATAAAAATAATTACATTGATATTTTTTCTATTGTATTATTTAACTTAGGAATTAAGTTTATAATAAGAAAGCAGAAATATGATTAAAAAAACATTAGGATATATATTAATAATTATCAGTATTATAGTTATTTATGCATATCACAGTGATGATATTAGAAGAAGTACTGAAGAAAGCAAAAAAATTAATCAGTATCTTGTATCAAACCAAACTTACGATAAACAGGATGAAGCAATTCTTGCAATATTAGAAATACCTAAAATAAAATTAAAAAAGCCATTATATAATATTGATTCAAAACTTAACAATGTTAATAAAAATATTGAAGTATTACATGAATCAACAATGCCAAACCATGAAAATGGTAGTTTGATATTAGCTAGTCACTCAGGAAATAGTAAAATATCATACTTTAAAAATTTAAATAAATTAAGTATTAATGATGAATTAATAATATATTATAATAAAGAAAAATATATATATAAAATAACTAACATATATAAAGCAAACAAAACAGGAAGCATTGAGTTAATCAGAAATCCTAATAAGCGAGTGTTATCTTTAATAACATGTGATAAATCTGATAGAACAAAGCAAGTAGTATATATTTCAGAATTAGATTATATTGAAAGCATTTAACAATTATATTCATAATATATTTTTAATTGCATTAAAAAAAGCTCAAATATGAGCTTATTTTTTTATGGAGGGGCCTACCGGATTTGAACCGGTGCTCAGGGAGTTGCAGTCCCTTGCCTTACCGCTTGGCTAAAGCCCCATATCATCCGTATGTCTTAAATTTTACACTAATAATTTATCTTTGTCAATTATTTGAATAACTTATTCATAATTAATAATATTCAAAAAATCAAATTTAATGAATTACAAATAATTTATTTAAATTGACACAAAAATAAACAAAAAGTATAATATGCTTGGTGATTACAAATGAAAAATTGTATTGTAATTTATAATCCAAACTCTGGACATATATTTAAAGCTAAATATTTAAAAGAATACAAAAAAATATTATCTAAACATGAATACAATTCCAAATTTATAGGTACTGAATATGCAGGGCATGCAAAAGAAATAGTAAGTCATTTAGATAACCACATAGATTTAGTTATATCAATGGGTGGGGATGGTACTTTTAATGAAGTAATGACAGGAAATTTACAAAGAAAAAAACCACTTGTTTTAGCTCATATACCTGTAGGTACTACTAATGATGTTGGAGTAATGTTTGGATATGAGCATGATATAATAAAAAATTTAAGAATGCTATTAAATGGGGAAATTAAAGGAATGGACATTGGAAATATTAATGGTAGACCTTTTGTATATGTAGCAGGATTTGGTAAATTTATGCAAATACCATATCAAACACCACGAAAACTAAAAAAGAAATATGGCCATATGGCATATTTAATTGAAGGAATTAAAGACTTTTTTGCTCCAACAAAACTACATAAAATTACCTATAAAGTAGATGGTATAGAAAAAACTGGCTATTACTCATTTATGTTAATTTCCAATGCTAATCGAATAGCAGGGATTAATAATTTTTATAAAGATGTTAAACTAGATGATGATGCTTTTGAAGTAATGTTCTGTAATTTTAGAAGACGTATTGATATTTTAAAAACATTTACTCTTTTATTGACGATGGATGCTACCAAAGTATCCGGTATTGAATTTTATAAAACTAATCATATTGAAGTCAAATTTTATGATTATCCAAATAAAGCTTGGTGTGTTGACGGCGAAAAATTAGATCGTGCAGTACTTAATTATGATATTAGCAATATTAGAAATGTTCAAATAATGATGCCAAGTAAAAATATAAATAAAAATTTTATCAACAATAAAAAGAATTAGATTTAAATATAACTAATTCTTTTTAATTTTTAACCATAAAGCTAAAGAGCATAAAGATATCAATGATATTATCATTCCAATATTAAAATATGGTATTTTATATTTAAATTCTATATCATGGCTACCACTTGGTACTTCAAATGCTAATAAAGCATTTCCCACCATTTCAGTATCAATTTTTTTACCATCAATATAGATATTCCAACCATTATCATAAGGGATTGAAGTATAAATAAATGCTTTTTCATTATAATTACCTTTTGCTTTAATATACTTTTCTTTAAATTCAACTATATCTAATTTATTATTTAAAAAATAGTTATAAACATCATCAAAATTTTTGATATTTAATCTATACAATTCTAAATCATTATCAACATACTCATCATAATAACTATAACCAATATATACCTCAATATTATGCTCTGTAGTTTTATTATTAATTATAAAGTTTTCATTATAATTTTTATAACTATAAATATTAAATTGACCGTAATCATTAACATAACTATAATCATCATTAAAATTATATAAAGTTCCATTAGTATATACAAAATCACATGAGTATGACTTGTTAAAATACATATAATAATTATCACCATAATTTAATAAAGAATATTTAACAATTACATGATTATCATCTTCAAAAACAACTTCTTTTTTATCAAACTCAATGCTTTCTAGAACATTATTAATACCACTAGCTTTTTCAATAAATTCATTTTGATTTTTTATAGCATTTTCATAATTTGGTTTCCAGTTTCTAACATCATTATTAACTTTAAACATTAATCCAGCCGTATTTTTAAATTTATAAACCATACTATCTTCACGATAAAATTTAGAATATCTAGCCTCATCAACAGAATAGCCTAATAAATATTTAATATCAAACATTAAATCATAAATAGGTGTATTTTGCATATAATAATAACTATTTATTTCATTTCCAGGCATACCTAAAGCATGCTGCAAAATTGCCATATTTTCATACTCCATTGAGCTAAAAGTAACTTGACCATTATATCCATACCAAGATGGATCATTAAATGTTAACATAGATAATCTTTCTAACCTATAGAAATCACTATCATTATCCTTAATATAGTTTAATGCTTTCTTTGTATCTTTATAGTCAGCATAAAAACTTTGAATACTTTGATCTATATGCCAGTTATTATTAACAACCATTACACATTCTAAAGAAGCTGTTAAAATCATAAAACTAATTGCCCATTTTTCCCAATTTTTAAAATAAACAATCATAATATAACATAAAAAATATATAGTAATAACAATATAATTAACAATAATCATATCATTTGTAATATTTTCAAAATTCATAATTTTCATAATCGTTATAAATATTAATGAAATAACATAAGCACAGCCTACTAATGCCGGTTTAATACTTTTTATATTTTTAATGCTATATGCCGAAATAACAATTAAAATAAAACTATAAATAAAGGAATAACGATATGGTAAATCATTTGGAACATGAAATGCATGCCATATAAAATCTGCAAATGCCCATCTAAAAGAAATACACATAAATAATAAAAATAACAAATAACCAATTTTTACTCTTATATTAATCTTAGGATTAATTATAAATAGTAGTAATAAAGCAATAGATATAACTCCTACAGAAATATTAGGAGCACAAGTAATTCCAGATTTTAATACCGTACTTCCAACTCCAGTAAAATGATTAAATAAAAATTCCTTTAAAGTAAAAGCATAGTACTGACTTGTAGGTATTGTATCACTTGTAGCGCTTATTTCCTTTAATCCTAAAAATAATGGTATTAAGAATAATGCGCACAATCCACCAGCTATTAAAGATGCTCCACCAAAACTAGCTATTTTTTTTAAATACATTTTAAAATTATACTTCTTAGATTCTATAAATAAATTCATTATAAAATAAAAAACACTAAATATACATAACATATAGCCAATAAAATAATTAGAAAAAATCATAATCGACAAGCTAATAATATAGAGAAGTATTTTGTTTTTATTAACTAGTCTGTCAATTCCTAATGCAATTAAAGGAAGCCATACCATACCATCTAACCACATTATATTCCAATAATAAGCAGTATAATATGCACAAAAAGCATATAATAAAGAAAGCGCAATAAAAGCATAATTTTTACCTAATTTATTTTTTAAGTAAATCGACATAGTAACTGCTGATGCTACAGCTTTAAATCCAATAATAATAGAATAACTCATTAAAATATCTTTATGTTTAAATAATAAAAGCAATATATTAAAAGGACTTGATAAGTAATTAAAGAAATTCCTAAAAAAAGGAAGCCCCATTCCCATTTGAAACGAGTATATTAAATTAGCTCCGCTTAATATTCTATTTCTAAGTTCAGCAAGCATCGGCCCATATTGATGAAAAAAATCAATCGTTAATAGTGAATTTCCCCCAAAAGGAGCAACATCTTGCAAATTATATATAGCTATAACTATCACAGAAGCACAAACCACTGTAATAATTAAAAATCCCCACTTTTTAAAAAAGTCTTTCATGCTACCACCAACTAAATTATATCAATTTACCTATCAAATTTATAGATTTTTCTTGCAAAATGTCCATTTTTGTTGTATTATCTTATGAGCTCAAGAAAGAAGTTGATTTTGATGGAAAAAATTATAAATATAGCTGTAGTAGCCCATGTTGATGCTGGAAAAAGTACTTTAGTAGATGCATTACTTGAACAAAATGGTGTTTTTAGTGAAAGAGATGAAATAGTAGATTGCGTAATGGACTCTAATGATATAGAAAGAGAAAGAGGAATTACTATTTATTCTAAAAATTGTTCAATTAGATATAAAGATTATAAAATTAATATTGTAGACACTCCAGGACATGCAGATTTTTCTTCAGAAGTAGAAAGAGTAATTAAAACTGTAGATACTGTTATTTTATTAGTAGATTCAGCTGAAGGACCAATGCCACAAACAAGATTTGTTTTAAAAAAGGCTCTAGAACATAATTTAAGACCAATTCTATTTATTAATAAAATAGATAAAAAAGATGCTCGTCCTGAAGAAGTTGTTAATATGACATTTGATTTATTTTGTGAACTAAATGCTACAGATGAACAATTAGATTTCCCAATAATTTATGGAACTGCTAGAGATGGTATAGCCAAATATTCTTTAGACGATGAATCAACTTCAATCGAACCATTACTTGAAACAATTTTAAAACAATGTAACCCTTTTGAAGGATCAGAAAATGATAATTTACAACTACAAATATCTAACTTAGGATATGATGATTATATTGGAAGACTTGGAGTAGGTCGAATTACTAAAGGTAAGATTAAATCAGGTGAAACAGTAACCTTAGTAAAAAATGATGGAAATGTAGAATCATTTAAAATAACAAAAGTATTTGTTAATGAAGGAATTAAAAGAGTAGAAAAAAATATTGCTTATTATGGTGATATTGTAACAATTGCAGGATGCTCTCATATCTCTATTGGTGACACAATTTGTGAACTAAATACTATAGATCCACTACCACCAATTGAAATAGAAAAACCAACTTTAAGCATGAATTTTCTTGTTAATAATGGACCTTTTGCCGGTCAAAGTGGTAAATTCCTAACTACTAGACATATCAAAGAACGATTAGAAAGAGAACTTGAAACTAATGTAGGATTAGAAGTAGAAGAATTACCAAATGCTGACGGATTTAAAGTTAGTGGCCGTGGGGAATTACACTTATCAATTCTTTTAGAAAATATGCGTAGAGAAGGTTATGAACTATGTGTAAGTAAACCAGAAGTTTTATTTAAAGAAATTGATGGAACTAAATGTGAACCATATGAAACAGTTATTGTTAATACTCCAAATGATTATGCAAGCACAGTAATAAATGCTCTTCAAGAAAGAAAAGCATTACTTCTAAAAATGGAAACAGAAGATAATTATACTCACCTAGAATTTGAAGCACCAACAAGAGGTCTTATTGGATATCGTAGTGCATTTATAACTGATACTAAAGGTGAAGGAATAATGGTTAGAAGCTTTAAAGGATATAATCCATATGCTGGACCAATTGCATCACGTAAAAATGGTGTCTTAGTAAGTATGGAAACAGGTAAATCCTTAGGATACTCTCTATTTAACTTACAAGAAAGAGGTACTTTAATTATCGGACCTGCTACTGACGTTTACATCGGAATGATAGTAGGTATTCATAATAGAGATAATGATTTAAATGTTAATCCATGTAAAAATAAAGAAATGTCTAATACACGTAGTAAGTCAAGCGATGAAGCAATTAACTTAGTACCACCAAGAACTTTTAGTCTAGAAGAAGCACTTGAATTTATTGCTGATGATGAATATGTAGAAGTAACACCAGCTGTCATTAGACTACGTAAAAAAACCTTAGATCCAAAAGATCGTTTTAGAGAAAACAGATAACTTCAATTTAAGTTGTCTTTTTTTATGCCATAATGTTATAATTTATATAGGAAAGAAGGTATTTTATAATGGAATTAAAAGGAAGTAAAACAGAAGCTAATTTAATGGCTGCGTTTGCCGGTGAAAGTCAGGCTCGAAATAAATATACATATTATGCATCTCAAGCAAAAAAAGATGGTTATGAACAAATTGCTGCAATCTTTGAAGAAACTGCTGGAAATGAAAAAGAACATGCCAAATTATGGTTTAAACAATTACATGGTGGTAAAGTTCCAACAACTTTAGATAACTTAAAAGATGCTGCAAATGGAGAAAACTACGAATGGACAGAAATGTATGAAGAATTCGCTCGTGTTGCCAAAGAAGAAGGATTTGATCAAATTGCTTATCTATTTGAAGAAGTAGGTAAAATAGAAAAACATCATGAAGAAAGATTCTTAAAATTAATAGATAATATTGAAAACAACTTAGTATTCCAAAAAGGAGAAGAAAAGGTATGGATTTGCCGTAACTGTGGTCATGTATATGTAGGAGAAAATGCACCCGTTGTTTGCCCAGTATGTGCACATCCACAAAGTTATATGGAATTAAAAGCTGAAAATTATTAGTATTTAAAAAGATATTCTTTACTGAATATCTTTTATTGTTCTTCATTAAATTTATGGGAAGCATGAAATTCTTTTGACAATAAACCTTTACCCTGAATTCTTTTAAAATTTCCTTCATTTAGTATTAAATCAAATTCTCCAATAAATTCATAAATCGTTGGATTAAACGCTAGTTTCTCTTCATTAAATTCAAAATATTTTGAACTAGGACTAAAATTACTAGCAAGTCCAAATAAATCTAAATAATCAAAATCATTTTTATATTTTTCAATTAAAGCACTATATAAATAATATCCAGGAGTTAGAAAATCATCACTTTTATCAAAACCACATGCAATTATACTAGCTCTATTTTGATATTTTACAACAATCGCCCCACCAACATATTTAAATCTTTCTCTTCTAAGCCTTTCAGTAGCAGCAGCCATTTCATCTTTATATATCAACAATCTTTTATCAGATTCCATTTTTTCAGCCAAAATCTTCTCATTATTTTCTCTTTGAATCATTTCATTCCAATAATTATTATCATCTACTTCTTTTTCATATTGCTTTTTAGCATTTGCTAAACATTGTTCATAATTAACTTTCACTAATATTAAATCTGATTCATTATTATTAAATGTATTTAAAAAATTTCGATAATAATTTATACTTTCATATGTATTATCTTTAATAATATCATATAATATTGCAATATCCTTACTAGAAGCCACTTCAACCATTAATCCTCTTTTATTACAATTTTTAATTTTTTCTTTATATTCATTAGCCATAGAATTATAATCATAAGTTTTTAAATTAATATATGGATTAATTCTTGGCATCACAAAATCTAAAGGAGCTAATTCTCTTCTTCTTCTAAATCCTAAATCCTTAAGGGTATCTATAATATTAACGTTCTGATTATAATTAGGTAAATAATTCTTTTTTGGATCAAGTTCCCCAATAATAATTTCAGGATTAATTTTTATGAAAGTAAATCCTTTTTTCTTATAATAAACACTTATATCTCTAATAAACATTCTAAGTAATTCATTATTATAATAATCAACTAAGAATCCTTTAGGTGCATATGCAAATTTATAAAAAGGTCCTATCTTTTTAATTAATATTAAAGATGCTCCAACTAAGTTATTACTATCATCCATATATCCAATGTAATCATAAGTAAATCCATTTTCACCCATTACTTTAGCATATTTAGAACTTTGTAAATAGTTCCTAAGTGGATGCTTTAATGCATAATCTTCAAATTCTTGAATTGTTAATTCTATTACTCTCATGTGAAACACCTCCATATTATTATAATAAACTTGTTAAAAATTTACAAATAAATTATAATTAAAATATATAGTAAAGGAGAAAAAATGAAAATAAAAGATATTAAATCAAGAGAAATATTAGATTCAAGAGGAAATCCAACAGTAGAAACAGATCTATACTTAGAAGATGGCCGCATGGTAAGATCATCTGTCCCATCAGGAGCATCAACAGGTTCTAACGAAGCTTTAGAGCTTAGAGATGGAGAAAAGAGATACTTAGGCAAAGGTACTTTAAAAGCAGTTAATAATGTTAATACAACTATTAGAAATGCAATATTAGGGAAAGAACTAAACCAAAAAGAAATTGATGAAATACTGATTAAATTAGATGGCACAAAGAATAAATCTAATTTAGGTGCTAATGCAATTCTTAGTGTTTCATTATGTGTTATGAAAGCTATCGCATTAATTAATAATAAACAAGTTTATGAATTATTTGATGGTCCATATAATTTACCATATCCAATGATGAATATTATAAATGGAGGAGTACATGCATCAAGTGGATTAGAAATACAAGAATTTATGATAATGCCAATGGCAAATACATTTAAAGAAAGACTTAGATGTGGTGCTGAAGTATTTCATAATTTAGCTAAAATTCTTAAAGAAAATGGATATTCAACTGCAGTTGGTGACGAAGGTGGATTTGCCCCTAACTTATCAACTATTGAAGAAGCATTTGATTATATTATGAAAGCCATTGAAAAAGCAGGATACATTCCTGGTACAGATGTTAATATTGCAATAGATGCTGCTGCCAGTGAATTTTATGATGGAGAATACTACACAATAAATAAAAAGAAAGTAACAAAAGAAGAACTAATTAATTATTATGTAGAATTAATTAATAAATACCCAATTAAATCTATTGAAGATGCTTTTGCTGAAGATGATATTGAATCAATTCAAAAACTAACTTCTTTAATTGGAGATAAAATTATGCTAGTTGGTGATGATTATTTCGTAACAAATATTGAATATTTACAAAAAGGCATAAATGAAAAATATAATAATTCTATACTTTTAAAGGCTAACCAAATTGGTACTATATCTGAAATGTTAGAAACTATTAAACTTGCTAAAGATAATAATTTTAAAACAATAATATCACATCGAAGTGGAGAAACTGAAGATACCTTCATTGCACAAATGGCAGTAGGTTTAAATCTTGGCTATATTAAAACAGGATCACTATCAAGAGGAGAAAGAATAGCTAAATATAATGAATTACTTAGAATAGAAGAAGAGTTAAATAATTAAATTTCTTGCTATTTTTAATAACTTATGTTATCTTATTAAATGAACTAAAAGAAAGGAGAACTTTTAGATGGAAACAGCTTTACTAATTATTTCAGTTTTACTAATTGCTTTAGTTTTACTACAAAGTAATAAAGCATCTGATGCCAGTCAAATAATTTCTGGTGGTAATACTGAATTGTTTTCAAATACTAAAGAAAGAGGATCAGAATTATTAATTAGTAGAATTACTTTAGTTTTAGGTTTTGCTTTCTTTATACTATCATTTATAATTTATATTAGTTAAATCTATTGGTTATCCCAATAGATTTTTTTAATTTTCTTGACCTAACAAGCAGTAATACTTTATAATTATATTAATAATAGGTGATAATATGGAAAAAACAAAACAGTCATTAATACTAAGTATTTCACTTGCTTTAGTATTTATAATAACAATAGGACTTTCCTATGCCTATTTTAGTGCTAAATTAATTGGAGTAGAAAAGGCAAGTACCTTAACATTAGATGCAGGTATAATGGAAATAGACTATTCAGAAAACTCTAATATAATCGAGCTTTATGGAATATATCCTAAGGAAGAAGCCTGGGCTACCAAAACTATAACTTTAACTGGAACTAATACAACTATAGATTTGGATATGCATTATAAAATAGGATTTGAAATAGAAGAAAATACCTTTAGTGAAGGATCACTTTCATATACAATAAAAAAT
>CACZRB010000006.1 GCA_902783555.1 uncultured Erysipelotrichaceae bacterium | reverse complement strand
TAAAAGGACTGTCACCTGTTAATTACAGATTACAATCCTCTAATTAGAAACTATTTATAAACTGTCCAACTTTTGGGGTTCAGTTCAAAGAAGGTCTTTTTATATTTTACGATATAAACCAATAGCTTTACCTACAATTTGACAATTTGGTAATATAATAGGAGACATTGTATCATTTTCAGGTTGTAATCTAATGTGATCATTTTCTTTATAGAATCTTTTTAAAGTAACTTCATTTTCTTCTGTCATTGCTACAACAATTTCACCGTTTCTAGCAACTTTTTGTTTTTGAACGATAACAATATCACCATCTAAAATACCAGCATTAATCATACTTTCGCCTGATACTTTTAAAGTAAAAACAGTTTCTTTAGCAGGAATTAAATTAGCAGGAAGAGTAAAAAATTCATCAGGATTTTCGATAGCTTCTATGGGACTACCGGCTGTAACTTTTCCAAGTAGGGGAACTTTAACTAATTCTTCATCTTTAGGCATATATTCATTAATGCCATTAATTTCAATAGTTCTAAATTTTGATTTAGTTTTAGTTATTGCACCTTTTTTTTCTAATTCTTTTAAATGAGTATGAACGGTTGCTGGACTAGATAGTCCTAAACCTTCACATATTTCTCTAACTGCTGGGGGATACCCATGGCTAACAATATATTTTTTAACATATGTTAATACTTCTTCTTGTTTTTTGGTAAGTTTATCTTTCATATACTAACCTCCTAAAGTAATATTAGCATAAGTAGTGTCAAATGTCAAACAATTGTTTATATTGTATATTGACACGAACAAATGTACATGATAAGATAAATATGAAAGTAAGGAGAGTGGTTTGAATGTTTACAAAAATAATTGAATTTAAGGAGGTATTATTATTTTATATACTCCTTGCATTAATTCTATGTTTAGTGTCGTATCATAATAAGCAAATTGATATGCATTTGTCTAATAATATTAATGTTGTAGTGCAGCATTAATGCTTTTACTTAAGCTTTATTTATGATATAATCTTTTTCTAGGTGGTGATACTTATGCATTTACCAAATATGCAAGATGCAAAAAAAAGAAAACAAGAAAAAGTTAATTATATTTATGAAAAGCCAGTAGTAAGTGATATTTTTAAAGGTAAAAAGTATTATCTTAGGACATATGGATGTCAAATGAATGTGCATGATTCAGAAGAAATAAAAGCGATTTTAGAAAGTTTAGGATATGCAGAAACTAATGTGTTTGAAGATGCTGATTTAATAATTTTAAATACATGTGCGATTAGAGAAAATGCACATGATAAAGTTTTTGGCTTTTTAGGAAGATGTAAGCATTTAAAGAAAATAAAAAAAGATTTATTAATTGGAGTATGTGGATGTATGGCTCAAGAAGAATCAGTTGTTAATGAAATTAAAACTAAACATCCATATATTGATATTGTATTTGGCACTCATAATATGCGTGAGCTTCCTTCAATTTTAGAAAATTTAAATAATCATCAAAATATTGAAGTGTATTCTAAAGAAGGAGATGTATATGAATTTGGTAATCTATATAAAAGAGATTCACAAATTTCTGCTTGGGTAAATATAATGTTTGGCTGCGATAAATTCTGTACATATTGTATAGTACCATATACTCGTGGGAAACAAAGAAGTCGTAAATCTGTTGATATATTAAAAGAAGTTAAAGAACTTAAGGAACAAGGTTATAAAGAAATCACTTTATTAGGTCAAAATGTTAATGCGTATGGTAAGGATTTAGATGGTGAAATTGGATTTAGTAAACTTTTAGAAAAAGTAAGTGATATAGGTATTGAGAGAATTAGATTTGTAACAAGTCATCCTTGGGATTTTACTGATGATATGATTGATATAATTGCTTCAAGAGATAATATAATGCCATATATTCATTTACCACTTCAAAGTGGTTCAAGTAGAATTTTAAAACTTATGGGTCGCCGTTATACTAAAGAAGAATACTTAACGCTTTATCAAAAGATTAGAGATAAAGTAAAAGGTGCTAGTATTACTACTGATATAATTGTAGCATTTCCTGGAGAAACCGAAGAAGACTTTAATGATACTTTAGATGTAGTTGATGCTTGCAAATATGATGGAGCTTTTACATTTATTTTTTCACCAAGGGTTGGAACTCCAGCAGCATTAATGAAAGATAATCTTACTATAGAAGAAAAAGAAGAAAGACTTCATAAATTAAATGAAAAAATTAATAATTATTCTAATGAAAGTAATCAAAAAATGTTAGGCACTATTCAAAAAGTATTAATAACTGGAATTAGTGAAAAAGATGAAAGTAAAGTATGTGGTTATACTGAGAATATGAAATTAGTTAATGTTGAAGCAGATAAAAGCTTTATTGGTAAAATTATTAATGTTAAAATAACAGATGCTAAAAGTTTTAGTTTAGATGGAATTATTGCCGAATAATTCCTTTTTTTTTCTCTTAAAATTTGTTATAATAAAAAATAGAATTGGAGGCCATAATGAATCAAAATCCAAATAATAATATAAATAGTAATGTAAATAATAATCTAAATAGTAATGATGCAATCGTTCTAGGAGAATTAAAAAAAGAAAAGTCTAGTAAACCTTTATTTGTTATAATAGTTTTTCTTTTAGTGCTTGGTACTTGTTTTGGACTCCCATATTTAGAAAAGTATTTTAATGGAGAAGAAGAAGGTTATTATTTAAATGATAGTTATACAACAACAACTACTACAGTACGTCAAATTGATGATGGATTAACTCTTTTAAAGAATGATACTATTCTAATTGATGATAATAAATTATTTCTTGAAAATATAAGTATCGCTAATAATACTATTTCTTATAAAATAACTGCTAAAGCTTCTGAAAATTTAGATTTAGCATTCTATTATTTAGAAATATATGATAGTTCTAAGGTATTACTTGGAAAAGTTAAACTAACTGGATATGTAGGAACTGTATCAAATAATAGAAATATAACTTTATCATTTAATACTAATTCTAATGAATATTATTTAAAATTAATTAATGCTGAAAAAGAAGAATTACCTGATATTAATCAAGAATTATTAACTTGTACTTTAAATAATAATACTTATTCTTATACATTTGAAAATAATGCATTAACAGTTGTTAAACATAGTTATGTAAATAATAATCAAACTGATTTAAATAGTTATGTTTCTGATTTAAATAGAAATAAAGCCAAAAGTGATTTAATAAAAACATTTGAAGGATCAGAAAGTGATGTAGTTGAAGAAGAAGGAAAATTTACATTTAATGCTACTTTAAGTTTAAATAATATAAAATTAACTGATTTAGGGGACTATGTAGATTATAATTATTATAATTATGGTACTTTAAGTAAACTTATTAATTATGATATGATAGCAAAAGGTTTTGATTGTAAATGAATATAGAAATAAATAACTTTAACGGCCCACTTGACTTACTACTACATTTAGTTAAAGTAAACAAGATGGATATATATGACATAAATATTGAAATAATAACTAAAGAATATATTGATTATATTAATAATAATAAAGAATTAACAATTGATGCTTGTAGTGAATATTTAGTTATGGCATCAGAATTAATTCATTTAAAAAGTAAACTTCTTTTAAATAGTAATAAGGATAATGAAGAAGAGGAAGATCTTTATGAAATTAATAATGAAGAGGAACTTCAAAGAAGATTATTAGAATATCAAAAAATTAAAGAAATGACTCTAGATTTTCGTGAATTAGAAGAAAAAAGAAGTACAGTATATACTAAACTTCAAAGTAATTTAAAAGAATTTCAAGATGATAATGTTAAATTAAGTGATGATGTAACTTTAAATGATTTATTGGATGCATTTGCTTCTTTTTTAAAAAGGCAAAAAATGAAAGAACCAGTAAATACTACTGTTACTAAAAGAGAATTAAGTGTTGAAGATAGAGTAAAATCTATTCGTAGTATTTTAAAAATAAAAGGTAAAATTAATTTCTTAGATTTGTTTGAAGAAGTATCAAAGCCATATGTTATTGTTACTTTTTTAAGTATCTTAGATATGACTAAAAATAAAGAGGTAAAAATAACGCAAAATAATAATTTTGGTGAAATAATGATAGAAGGATGTAATTGACATGAAGTATTTAGGAGTTTTGGAAGGATTATTATTTGTAGTTGGAGATGAAGGAATAACTTTAGATTCAATTTGCAAAATAATGGATATAAGCGAAACTGAAGCTAAAGATTTATTAAAAAAATTAAAAGAAAAGTATGAAGATATATCTAGTGGGATACGTATTAGTTATTTAGGTGATGCTTTTAAATTAACAACTAAACCAGAACATAAAGAATTTTATCAGAAATTAGTAGGTGAAAGAGGAACTAGTACTTTAAGTGCTTCATCTTTGGAAACTTTAGCAATAATAGCTTATAATGGACCTATTACTAGAGCAGAAATAGATGAGATGCGAGGAGTTGACTCATCATACGTTTTAAAAAAATTAATTGTTCAAGATTTAATAAAAGTAAGTGGTAAATCTAATTTACCAGGTAAGCCAAATCTTTATGAAGTAACAAAATATTTTTTAGATTATTTTGGACTTGCTACAATTAATGACTTACCTAAACTGGAAAAAGAAGATAATCAAGAAGAAAATGATTTATATAGAACGATTTTTAAAGAAAATGAATAGATTTATGATATAATCTATTTATATCCCCGTGTGGTGGAATTGGTAGACGCGTTGGACTCAAAATCCAATGATAGAAATATCATGAGGGTTCAAGTCCCTCCGCGGGGACCATAAAGATTATTATGTTAATCTTTAAATTTATAAGATTAACAATGATATAACTGAGAACTACTAAAAAATAGTGGTTTTTCTTTTTTATTTAAATAATCATTTTTAACTCATGATATAATATTAGATATGGAGATGATAAAAATGAATGAATTTATGGAAGTGGCAATAGATTTATCAGATGATAATTTTGATAAAAACTATGGTGGACCTTTTGGTGCTTGCGTTGTTAAAGATGGTAAAATAATTGGAAAAGGTATTAATAGAGTAATTAAAAATAATGATCCTACTGCACATGCGGAAATAATTGCAATAAGAGATGCTTGTAAAAATATAAAA
Organism: uncultured Erysipelotrichaceae bacterium; assembly: GCA_902783555.1. GTDB lineage: Bacteria > Bacillota_I > Bacilli_A > RF39 > UBA660 > CAG-533. The sequence continues at coordinate 6,101 of CACZRB010000006.1, read as the reverse complement.
TCATATGATTTGAGTGGATGTGAAATATATACTTCATGTTATCCTTGTCCTATGTGTTTATCAGCTATTATATGGGCTAATATAAAAAAAGTATATTATGCAAATACCAAAGAAGATGCAGCTGATATAGGATTTAGAGATGATTATATATATGATTATATTGAAAAGTTAGCTAATAATGTTCAAGATAAAAAAGTTTTAAAATTAAAATCTATGAATAGAGAAGAAGCAATTAAAGTATTTGAAAGATATGAAGAAGATAAAGATAAAATAATATATTAAATATTTGAATAAAATATTATTTAAATAGCCATTATAATAATGGTGATAAAATGAAAGAAAATATAAATGCTTTAGATGAAATTCATAAAGGCGCATGTATGGGTCAAGATGCACTATCAATTGTTTTAGATAAGGTTGAAGATCAAAAATTTAAAAAAGAATTGCAAAAGCAATTTGATGATTATGATTATATTGCTAAAGAAATTGAAGAAGTATATCCTAAATATGATGATGGAGAACCTCATGATACATCTTTAATGAATAAAGCTATGACTGAAATGGGAATTGATATGAAAACTATGTCTGATCATTCAAATTCTAAAATAGCTGAATTACTTATTCAAGGGGTAAATATGGGAATAATTGAAGGAAGAAAAATTTTAAATAAAAAAGAAATGGATGAAGAAGTAGAAAAAATTGTATCAAAATACGTTACAATGCAAGAAGATAACTTAGATGTATTAAAAAGATATTTATAATAGAATAAAAATATAATATTTTCATAAATTTAATTAGGTGATTTTATGAAAATAAATTATAAAAAGTTAATAGTTAGCATTTTAGTTCCTTTAATATTAGGAACTTTAGTAGGATTTTTATCTGGTAGTGGAAGTGGTTATAATGAAATAATTCAACCTTCATTTGCTCCACCTGGATGGTTATTTCCGGTAGTTTGGACAATTTTATATATTTTAATGGGGGTAAGTGATTATTTAACAAAAGAAGAATTAAATACTAATACATCATTAAAAATCTATACATATCAGTTAGTAATTAATCTATTATGGAGTTTTATCTTCTTTACTTTTAAATGGTATTTACTATCATTCTTATGGATTATTCTTCTTATTATATTAGTTATCAAAATGATAAAAGAATTCTTAACTATAAATAAGTTAAGTGGTTATATGCAAATACCATATCTTATTTGGATAATCTTTGCAGCTATATTAAATTTTAATATTTATTTACTTAATTAGGCAATTAATTGCCTTTTTTTCATATATTTAAAAGAGGTGATTAAAATAAATCAAACATATACAGTAAAAGCAGGAGATACTTTATATGGAATAAGTAATCAATTTGGAGTTTCTGTAACTGAACTTGCTGAATTAAATGGTATAAAAGGAAGTAATCTTCAGATAGGTAAGGTTTTAAATATTCCACTATCTTCTGGAACTAATCCTGATACAATGTTTATGTATACTGTAAAAGCGGGAGATACTTTATATAAAATTGCGCAAAAATATAATACAACGGTAGATAAAATTATTAGTTTAAATTATTTGAAAAATACTAATCTAACTATTGGACAAGTACTTAGAATACCGGAAATGTATACTAAAGAAGAAGATATGATTATGCCACAGTTTATTAATTATTTAGTTAAACCCAAAGATACCTTATATTCAATTGCAAAAAATAATAATGTATCAGTAGATACTATTATGAAAGATAATAATTTAACTAGTAATAATTTAGTTGTTGGTAGTACGATTAAGATTAGAATTCCAGATGATGGTGTTGGAGCTGTTGAAGAATGTTTTGGAGAGGATTATACACCACCGAATAATCAAATTAATACAATTAATTATACAGTTAAAAAAGGCGATTCACTATATAAAATTGCCAATAAATATAATACAAGCGTATCAAATATAATAAAGCTAAATAATTTAAATACTAATAATTTATCTATTGGACAAGTACTTAAAATTCCAAATTCTAATTTCTCAGCAGCAAGTAATAATACCTATATAGTATTACCTGGTGATAATTTATATTCTATCGCTAGAAAATTTAACACAACAGTTGATAGTATTAAGAAAAAGAATAATTTAAAATCTAATCTATTATCTGTTGGTCAAAAATTAATAATTTAAGGAGGAAAAATGAATACTTATTATGCAATAGATAAAGATTTTATGAATTCGGATATTTTTAGAGATTTTATTAGAAATAATCCAGCTAAAGGTAATCTTCGAATTAGAGCTTATGCAGCAAATCAGGCTGTTCCTATTAGTGGAGTAAATATTGTTATTTCAACTTTTGCTAATGATAATACAAGAATTATTTTTTTTGAAGGAACTACAAATGAATCAGGAGTAATTGAAAAGATAAGTTTACCAGCTCCTAGGCTAAGTAGTGATAATTTAGTAGCACCAAAAAAAACGGAATATGAAATAGAGGCAACATATAATCCTGATAATATTAAAGCAATTTATAAAGTTAATATTTATGAAGATGTTTGTGTAGTGCAAAATATTAATATAGTGCCAGAACTTAAAGTAGGTGGTTCTAATGGCCGTTAGATATCCGGTAGTTCCTAATACAATAACTGTTCATTTAGGGGCTCCTAATGAAAGTGTAAAAAATATAACGGTTCCATTTACAGATTATATTGCTAATGTTGCTTCTAATGAATTATATCCGACTTGGCCAAGAGCGGCACTGGTTGCAAATATTTATGCAATAATATCATTTGCTTTAAATAGAGTTTACAATGAATGGTATCGATCTAGAGGATATAATTTTGATATAACATCAGTGCCAGCATATGATCAAAAATATACAGAAGGTCGTTCTACATACGAAAATATCAATGATATTGTTGAAGAAATATTTAATAATTATGTTGTTAAAGGTAATCAAATTCAGCCATACTTTACAAGATATTGTGATGGAAGAACAACTACTTGTGATGGACTATCTCAGTGGGGAAGTGTATCTCTTGCTAATCAAGGTCAAAGTGCCCTTCAAATCTTAAAAAAATATTATGGAAATGATATTTCTATTAAGTATAATGCTCCAGTAGGTGATGCTAAGGAAGGCTTTCCTGGTTATGATGTAGGGCTTGGTAATGCGGGAAATCCGGTTTTACTTATTCAAAGAGATTTAAGAAGAATTAGAAAAAATTATCCAGCTATTCCAGATATTACTACAACTTTAGGTATTTATGATTTAGAAACAGAAAATGCAGTTAAAAAGTTTCAAGAAATCTTTGGCCTTCCAGTTACTGGTATAGTTGATAAAGGAACTTGGTATAAAATAAAATATGTTTATACTAGTGTTAAAAAATTATCTGACCTTTATTCAGAAGGTCTTACTGAAGATGAAATAACATTCCTTTATACAGACGAACTTAATTATGGTGATACAGGAATAGAAGTTCAGTATGTTCATTACTTTTTAGATGCACTTGCTTTTTTAGATAAGGATATTCCGAGACTTCCACTTAATTCAATTTATAATAATAATACTATTACAATGGTTAAAGCTTTTCAAGAAAAGTATAAATTACCTGTCACGGGAGTTTTTGCTTATAGTGATTGGTTAGTATTACAAAAAGCTTATAATAATATTTTAAAATCATTTCCTGCAGAATACCAAGATTATGTTAATGAATTATATCCTGATTATTTTTTAACTTATGGAATGAGTGGGGCAGATGTAAGACGTTTTCAAAAATTTTTGCTTAAAATATGTAAATTTGATAAATCAATTCCTGGAGTTAGAGTTAATGGTATCTTTGATGATTTAACTTTAAAGTCAGTTCAAAAAATTCAAGATGATTATGGATTTGATATAAATGGTATTGTGGGACCACTTTTGTGGCGTAAAGTTGTAGAACTATCTAAAAGATAAAAAGCAATTTTGATTGCTTTTTTAATGTAATTTTATTGTTTTATTACTATCATTATATTAAAATAGTAATTAGTTAAGTAGGTGATAAAATGTTTAAAGTGCCTAATAAATCTAAGATAGCAGAAAGTTATACAGCAATTGTGGATAATAGAATTACAATTTTTGAAAATGAAGCTATTGTTAAATCATCTAATGGAGATAAAGAATATTTGATTAAATGGAAAGATAACTTATATTATTCGAATGATAATAGTTCTTATTGGCAAGGAGCATTAGGATATCCTGTAATAGCAGTATTAATGCTTCAAAATAAACTTTCATTAAATAAAGATATTTTAAAATATTTTAAAAATATTAATTGGAATAAGCTTAATAAAGAAAATAAAAGAGATTATGATTTATCATTAGAAGGTATTATTGAAATGTTTTCTCCTTCAGAAAAAGAAAAGATTTATAATGAGATTAATAAAGTATATGAGGAAATAAAACTATTAAATATTGAACTTACAAGAAAGAAGAACTTAGATTAAGATGAAGAAAAAAGATTATCAAGAATTTTTAACAAGATATGAAAAGTTTAAAAGTAATAATTTACCAACACCATTTTGGGATGAAGAAAGACAAACATTAGAATACGTATATTATGATTCAAAAGATGATATAAATTTATTAAAACTTAATAAAAATACTGATTTTGATTGTAAAATGCATGTTAATTATAATTTGACTGATGCTTTAGGAGATTTAGCAAGTGTAAGCTTTTATTATTCATATAATTCTAAAATTATTTTAAGAAAAAGAATTGCTGAAAAATGTTTTGAAGATACAACTACAATTGGTCATACTCATGCTCATACTTTTGAAGAGGTAGTAAATGATTTATATAGATTCCCAGAAAGTTTTTATATTTCTAAAGAAGATGAGCAATTTTTTAGTAAGCAAGAATTGGAGTATTTAAGAAGAGTAAAAAAATATTTACTATTTATTGGGATGAAAGATTTAGAAAGTTATAAACAAAAAGTAGGTAGATTTAGAAATAAAAAGCAGAAGAAATATGAGCATGCTCATATTTATAAATTTTCTAATAAAGAGATTAATGCAATTTTAAAAGGTAAAAATTTTGAAGTTTATGAATATTTTGATTTTTATGAAGAAAATAAGAAATTTGCTAAAGGTGAATATCAGGCTTTAATTGTTGATGATGAGGATAATTTTAAATTATTTATTGAATTTACTCATGAAAATATTCAAAACTATTACACAGTTAAAAAAGTTTATCATAATGATAAACTAAAAGATAATGATAAGGTTTTAATAAGATATTTTAAAATATTAGAAAAATATTAAAAATTCAATTACTTTTGTAGTTGATTTTTTTTGCAAAAAGATAATTTTTCACTTTTAACATATTTAGATTTTTAAAATGTCAAAAAATTTCTAGTTTTCCACATTTTAGGGCAAGTTTTCCACAAAATATAATTATAAAAAAGGAAATTAAGGTTTAACCGGTAATATAAATAATAGAGGGTGGTAATCATATTATTCATTTTCTTAGAAAGGAGAAGCTAATGAGTATACCTAGTAAAATAACACTTAATTATTTAGAAAAACTTGATAAAGGACTTATTAAAAATAGTGTTGATAAGATTGTAATGATGCCGGATTTAACAAATGATAGAGTTTTTAAAATGCTTTTTAAATCTAATGAAAAAATGTTTAAAAGATTTTTAGTTAGTGTTCTTCATTTTGAATTTAAGCCTGAAAATGTTAATTTAATATATCTTGATAAAGAAATACTAGATCCTAAGCCTAAAACTCATGGGAGTACTTATGATTATTATATAAATATTAATAATAATATTTATGTTGATTTGGAAGTTAATAAAAAAGAATTTGATTTATATAAAGATAAATCATTTTTCTATCAAGTAAAACAGATTTCTTCTAGTTTAAATATAGTTGAAAACTATGAAGACTTTGAGAAAAAAACATATATACAATTAAATTTAAATGCTAGTGATAAGACAGCATTTGGTGAAGATATAGTTTGCCCATATAGTATTGTAACAAAAAGTGTATATTTAACTAATCGTGAAATGAAAAAGTAAATTCCAGTTTTATAGGTGGGATTTTAAATGTATGAGAAATGTCCATAATATGGGCATTTTTAAGTG
>CACZRB010000005.1 GCA_902783555.1 uncultured Erysipelotrichaceae bacterium | reverse complement strand
TCCATAAGTTCTAGTAAGATTAGAGGCTCCTAATTTAGTTCCACCATAATACCTTACTACTAATAATAAATGATTATTTAAATTATTCCTATCTAAAATATTTAAAAAACTCATACCAATATCACCTGGTTCTTTATCATTAGTTTTACCAGCAGTATTAGATAGTTTATAAGCATATGGTATATGGCGGTAGCCTTTGTTATTATTTTTTATATCATTAAGTATAATGTCTATTTCTTCTTTATTTTCAATTTCATATAAATAGCCATAAAATTTAGATTTTTTTTCAATGATTAAAGATTTATTAATTAATTTCATAAATATCACGTAATAATTTTATCATAGATAGAAAAATTGTGTCAAAAAATTAACTTGACATGGGGGGGGTATTATTATACAATAGAGTAGAAAATAGAAAGAGAAATATTAACCATGAAGAAACGTATAATAATAATGTCGGGTATAATAGTATTTATGTTAGTAGCTTATATTGGATTTAGTTATGCACTATTTACAAAGTCAAAAGAACAAGAAGGAATAAATCAAATAACAACATATAATTGTTTAAATATCTCAATAAATGGAGAAGAAGAATTAAATCTAACTAATGCATATCCCATAAAAGATGAAGAAGGCGTATTACAAACACCATATACTTTTACGATAACTAATAATTGTAATCATTATGTAGGAGTAGATATAGGAGTAGAATACTTAGAAGAAAGTACAATAAGTCCTTCAATAATAAAAGCAACATTAAATAAACCATCAGAAGGAATAATGCCGCAAATACTATCTAGTTATAATTTAGTACAAGCAACAGATAGTGAAACAGGACTTCCGACTGAAACTGCCAAATATATAATGGTCCATGAAGGACTACCTGCAGGAGATAGTCAAACCTTTGAATATCGAATGTGGCTAGATTATAGTGTAGAGAATTTAAGTACAAGTGACAAGTTAAAAGTAAAGATAGTAGCAATAGGAACAGTACAAAGTGAAGAAGAAGCACCAAAAAATTGGTGGAGTGCCGAAGAAGGGACACTACTTGCAGCATTAAGGGATAATAATAGTGTAAGGAAGCCATTAACAACGCCAGGAAGACAAACTAATTTACCAACCGAAAGTGTATTAGCAAGTGCAGAAGATGATTATGGAACAAGTTATTATTATCGTGGTAATGTTGAAAATAATTATTTAGCCTTTGCAAATAAATGTTGGAGAATAGTAAGAATAACAGGTAATGGAGCAATAAAGTTGTTTTATTGGGGCGAATCTACAAATAATAGATGCAGCAATATAGCAAATTTACTCGGGGGAAGTGCATTTAATGGAAATGCGGATGTATATCAAACAGCCAGTGGTGTAGGATTAATGTATGGTGATGCAGCAGCGACTAATTATTTAGATGCTCAAGCAAATATTCATGATAGTACTATTCTGACTAATTTAAAAGCATGGTATGATACGGCATTTGATACAGCCAATACTTCTGATTATACAGATCTTTTAGCTGACGTAATATGGTGTGGTGATAAGTCATTAGACAGTGGCCCTGGATATGGTAATTATAATGATAATTATTCAAATACATTTTTCAATGCAAGAAAAAGAGTCTATCCAATCTCTGCAGCATTTCCGAGTTTAATATGCCCAAATGCCGGAACAGATGGAAAAATATCAAAATATACCGCTAAAGACACTATATATGGTAATGGAATGCTAAAAACGAAAAATGAAAATGCCGGTTCTGCTGAATATAAATATTATAAAGTAGGATTGATAACATCAGATGAAAGTACTTTAGCAGGTAGTATATATAACACAAGTAATAAAAACTATTATTTGTATACTAATAGTAATTATTGGACTATGTCTCCATGTAATATGCTAATTATTAAAGAAGTAAACGTTTGGTATGTTGGATTAAACGGAAATTTAGGTGGTGATACAGGGCGCGTAGAGCTTTTAAGAGGATTTTTTCCTATGATAGCACTTATTCCATCAACAGTCTTAACTAACACGCCAAACCAAGATGGTACAATGGAACATCCATTCGAAATATCTGTTAATTAGACCAATTTTGGTCTTTTTTCTTCTTTAAATTCTATATTTTATGCAAAAAATATAAAAAAATTACAAAAAATGACAAAAAAATAAAGGAAATTTGGGGGTATAGGGTAATAAATAATATATAGAGGGATGTTTATGGCAATAATACCAAATGATGAGATAAAAAACATACGTAATAGTGCCAATATAGTTGATATAATATCATCATACATTAATTTAGAACCCCATGGGAAAAATTATTTTGGAATATGTCCTTTCCATAATGATCATAATCCTAGTATGAGTGTATCTAGTGAAAAACAAATATATACATGCTTTGTATGTGGGGCTTCTGGTAATGTTTTTAATTTTGTTGAAAATTATGAAAATGTTGATTTTGTAACAGCTGTTAAAATAGTTGCGGATAAAATTGGTTATAACTTAAAAGTAGATACGAGAAGTAATAATCCTAATAAAAAATATTATGACTTGTTAGATTTAGCTAATAAATACTTTATAAATAATTTAAATAGTAAAGCTGGTATTAGCGCTAAAGATTATCTTATTAAAGAAAGACATTTAGATGATAAAACAATTGAAGAGTTTAAAATAGGTTTAGCCCTTAATGATAATAATTTAAATAAACTCTTATTAAGTAAAGGATATAATGAAAAGGAAATTGTTAATTTAAGTTTGGCAAATAATACAGAAAATGGTTTGTTAGATTTATTTAGAAATCGTATAACATTTCCAATAAATGATGAAAGAGGAAATACTGTTGCATTTTCGGCACGTATATTTAACGGAGAAGATTCTAGTAAGTATATAAATTCTAAAGAAAGTATTATATTTAAAAAAGGTAATATTTTATTTAATTATGATAAAGCTCGTAATGAGGTTAGTAAAACTAAAAGTATAATTATTTGTGAAGGTCAGATGGATGCGATTAGAATATATTCTTCTGGTATTAAAAATGTCTGTGCGACAATGGGAACGGCTCTAACTAAAGAACATATTAGTTTATTAAAAAAACTAAATTCTAAAATTATCTTAATGATGGATAATGATGCAGCTGGTGAAAAAAGTACGATTGCTAATGGCGAAGAATTAGTAAATTCTGGATTAGATGTATTAGTAGTTAGATTATCAGGTGAAAAAGATCCTGATTCTTATATTTTAAAATATGGTGTAGATGCTTTTAGAGATAATATAAATAATGCAATTAGTTATTTTGATTTTAAACTAAATTACTTAAAGAAAAATAGAAATTTAGATAAAAGTGATGAACTTGCTGAATATATTAATAAAGTAATTAATGAACTAAATAAAAGTGATGATGATATATTAAAAGCTGTTACGATTAATAAATTGTCAGAAGAATATGGTATCGATAAAATTCTTTTAGAAAGTAAATTAATTAAAAAAGAACCTGTAAAAAAAGAAATAAAAGTGTTAAAGCCTAAGAAAAAAACATCAAAATATGAAAAAACTGCAGAAATAATTTTATATATGATGATGAATGATCCAAAATATATAAGAAGGTATCAGAAAGAACTTAATTATTTTCCTGATAAAATATATAAAAATATTGCTAATGATATCTTAGCATTTAAACAAATAAATGGGGAATTTAATATTGCAGATTTTCTTACATATGTAGAAGATTTTAGTTATAAAGATAAAGTGTTAGAAATAATTAACCAAAATATTGAATTTGAAAAATTAGAAATTGACTTTGATAATTTTTTAAGTATAATACATACTTGGATTAATGAAAAACAAATAGATAAATTAAAAGAAGAACTAAAGAGTGAAACTGATATTAAACGTAAAGAAGAACTAAATGATTTAATAATTAAATTGAAAAGAGGTAGTGATGAGTAATGGCAAAAGCTGTTAAAGAAATTAAAACATTTGAAGAAAGAAAAGATGAATTAATTGAAATAGGTAAAAAGGAAGGATATATTACATTTGAACAACTTGCAGAATCTCTTAAAGGATTAGAAATTGATAGTGATGCATTAGATGAATTATACAATGCCTTTATGGAAAATGGAATTGCAGTTATTTCAAATGAAAATGAAGCAAATGCTGATGGTGATGCTTCCAAAATTAAAGAAGAAGAAGTTGTAGTTTTAAATGATGAAGATTTAACTAAAGATATTAATATTAATGATCCAGTTCGTATGTATTTAAAGGAAATTGGACGTATTAGTTTGCTTAGCCCTGAAGATGAAATGAAATTATCAGTAAGAGTTGCTAGTGGTGATGAAGAAGCTAAAAATATCTTAGCAGAAAGTAATCTTCGTTTAGTTGTATCAATTGCGAAACGTTATGTAGGTCGTGGTTTGTTATTCTTAGATTTAATTCAAGAAGGTAATATTGGACTTATGAAAGCAGTTGAAAAGTTTGATTATGATAAAGGATATAAATTTTCAACTTATGTTACTTGGTGGATAAGACAAGCAATTACTCGTGCACTTGCTGATCAAGCTAGAACTATTAGAGTACCAGTACATATGGTTGAAACTATTAATAAAATGGCTCGTATTCAAAGACAACTTACTTTAGAATTAAATCGTGAGCCTTCAGAAGAAGAAATTGCTAAGAAAATGGGAATATCTGTTGATAAGGTCCGTGAAGTTATTAAAATAAGTCAAGATCCAGTTAGTTTAGAAACTCCAATTGGAGAAGAAGATGATTCACATTTAGGTGATTTTGTTCCAGATGAAAGAAGTTTATCTCCTGAAGAATATGCTACTAATGAGATATTAAAAGAAGAAATTAAAAGTGTTCTTGCTACTTTACAACCTCGTGAACAACAAGTTCTTGAACTTCGTTTTGGCCTTATTGATGGAACAAGTTATACTTTAGAAGAAGTAGGTAAAAGATTTAATGTTACTCGTGAGAGAATTCGTCAAATAGAAGCTAAAGCTTTGAGAAAATTACGTCATCCATCTCGTGCTAAAAAATTAAAAGATTTTATGACTGATTAATGAAAATATCAAAAAGATTACAATCTTTAGCTGGTTTAATTACTTCTGAAGATATTGTTGCTGATATTGGATGTGATCATGCACTTTTAGATATATATTTAGTTTTAAATAATATAGTATCTAAAGTGCTAGTTAGTGACGTTAATGAAAATGCTTTAGCAAATGGAATTAATAATATTAAAAAATATCATTTGGAAGATAAAATAATTCCTAAATTAGGTAATGGAATTGAAACAATTACTGATGATATAAATACTTTAATTATTAGTGGTATGGGAACTAGTACAATTAAAAAAATACTATCTAATAATAAATTAAATCAAATTAAAAAATTAATCATTGAATCTAATAATGATTATTATTTACTTCGTTCTTTTATATGTTCTAAAGGTTTTTACATTTCTCATGAAAATGTTATTTATGATAATGGTAAATATTATATTAATATTGTGTTTTTAAGAGGGCATCAAAATTATAGTGTTAAAGAGCTTACTTATGGGCCAATACTTATTAATGGTAATAAAGATTATTTTGAATATTTATATAATAAAAATATGAATATATTAGATAATATACCTAAATATAAAATAGGGGAAAGATTAAAAATTAGAAAATCAAATATTTTATTAAAAAAGTTAAAAAGGAAATAGTATTTTATTTCTTTTTTTGATATAATCAATAAAGAAGAAAAGTGGGATTATGATGTTGAAGGTAGATAAAGTTGAAGGTAGATAAAGCGTTAATTTGGGTTTATTTATTATATTTTATTGTATTTGCTATCTTTACTATATCCAAAGACTATTTAATTTATAATACTATTGATATTGTTAATATTAAAATGACTAATTATGATAAAGAAACAAATGTTATGACTATAAAAATTACTAAAAAGAATAATACTTTAAATGATGATTTTATATGTGTTGCTGAAGCTAATGATAAAAAAATAGAAGTTATTGGGAAAGATAATGTTTGTGAATTTGCCTTAGAAAATGATGCTAATTATAATTTATATTTAGTAAATTCAAGCAGTATAAAAAGTAATATATTTGAACTTAGTAATATTGTAAATAATGTTTTAAGTTTTAACTTTGCAACTGATATGTTATATTTAGCAGTTGGGGAAGAAGCAGATATTAATTATTATGATATAGTTATTGATAATAAAAAAATAAATTATAATTTTAAGAGTAAAGATGAAAATATTGCAAAAGTAGAAAATAATAAAATAATCGCTTTATCTAAAGGAGAAACAGAAATATATTCTGATAAAACTAATGAAACTTTAAAAATAAAGGTAACTGATTTGATTACTAAGCCTTATGCTACTAAAGATAAAAAAGAGTTATTACCATGTAATGCCTATAGTGAAGAAGAAGCAAAAGAATTAGATGAAATATTAGAATATAAAATAAATAATGCTGGCTATAAAACTAGATCTGGTGCTTTAGCTGCTGCTAGATTTTTAACTTTAGAATTTCAATATCGTGTGCCATATTACTATGAAACAGGTAGAATTAAATATGAGAATAAATCTTGTAATATGTCTAATATAAATACTAATATTGTTGATGGTGAAGGGAGATATTATCGTAAAGGATTATATCTAGCAGAGAGTAAAAAAGAACTTATTACAGCATCTAAAGAGGGACCTGCTATTTGGGGATGTAAGATAAGAAATTTAGAAAAAAAGCCAGAATATGGATTTGTTCCAGGTGTTAAAATGCCTAATGGTTTGGATTGTTCTGGATTTGTTACTTGGTCTTTAAAAAATGCTGGATTTGAGCCTGGTGATGTAGGTGCTGGAGAAGATCCAGGTAGAGATTGTCAATGTACTGATTTAGGAGAATTTGTAACTCTTACGCCGGAATTACTAGATTCAGGAAAAGTAAAAGCTGGTGATTTAATAAATTGGTGGGGACATATAGCTATGATTATTGGTATTGATAAAGAAACTGGTACTTATTATATTGGAGAAAGTCTTTCATATATAGGTGGCGTTAGAGCTATGATTTATACTAGAAAAGAATTATTAAATACTTTTAAGTATGTGGTTTTAATGGATAGTTTTTATAAAAAAGATGGAAATTATAGTGATATGTGGAATTAACAATTTATTGTAAATTGAGATACTTTAGTATCTTTTTCTTTTTAAAATTAATTATAATAAAATACAATTTTGTAAAAATGTGATAAAATATTTTTTGAGGTATGTTATGAGAAGAGAAGATGTAGATTACAACGAACTTAGTCCAATGATGCAACAATATATGGATATCAAGAAAGATTATGAGGATGTCTTATTGTTCTATAGAGTTGGGGATTTTTATGAATTATTCTTTGAAGATGGTCTAACGGCTTCTCATGAATTAGAACTAACTTTAACTGGTAAAAATGCTGGATTAAAAGAAAGAGTTCCAATGTGTGGTGTTCCTTATCATGCTGTTAAAACTTATTTAGAAAAAGCTATTAATAAAGGATTTAAAGTTGCTATTTGTGAGCAAGTAGAAGATCCTAAAAAGGCTAGAGGCATGGTTAAAAGAGAAGTTATTAATGTTGTTTCTAAAGGGACATTAGTAGATTTAGATTTTTTAAATAGTCAAGATTTTAATTATATTGGAAGTATATTAGATTTAGAATATGTATATGTTTTGACTTATGCAGATATTTCTACAGGTGAGATTAATAGTGAAATTATATCTCATAGTGAAGATGTTTTGTTAAATAGAGTTCTTAAACTTAATTTAAAAGAAATTATTTTAAAAAATAGTTTTGATTTGAAAATATTAAATGTATTTAAAAATACTTATGGCATTAATATTAGTATAGTAGATAATTTATATGAAGATGAATTATTAATTTTAGATGGTGTTAAAGATGTTAGAGTAATTGAAGGAGTCCGTCATTTAATATATTATTTAGTAGTAAAAGAACTTAAAAGTATTACTCATTTTAGTAATGTAAATATAATCGATAATAATGATTTTCTTAATTTAGATATTCATTCAGTGCGCAATTTAGAATTATTTGAAACTTTAAGACTTAAAGAAAGACAATATAGTTTAATATGGTTTTTAGATAAATGTAAAACATCGATGGGTTCGAGGACATTAAAGTCATGGCTTCAAGCACCTTTAAAAGATAAAAATAAAATTGAAGAAAGATTAGATATTATATCTAAACTTAATAATGAGTTTATAATAAGAGAAGATTTAATTAAAGATTTATATGAAGTATATGATTTGGAAAGATTATGTGGGAAACTTGTATGTGGATCGTTTAATGCGAGGGATGCTTTACAAATAAAGAAGAGTTTAATGTATTTGCCCAGTATTAAAGATTATATTAATGATTTAAATTTAAATATTAATTTAAATACTCATGAAGATTTGTATACTTTATTAGATAATGCTTTATATGAAGAACCGCCAATTACTTTAAAAGAAGGCTATCTAATTAAAAATGGTTATAATCAGGAATTAGATGAATTAAAAAGTATTCGTAGTGGAGGAAAAGATTTTATTGCATCCTTAGAAGCTAGTGAAAGAGAAAAAACTGGTATTCAAAATTTAAAGGTTGGTTTTAATAAAGTGTTTGGTTATTATCTAGAAGTAAGTAAAGGACAACTTAGTAATGTTAAACCAGAGTTTGGATGGGAACGAAAGCAAACACTTACAACTGGTGAAAGATTTATTACTCCAGAACTTAAAGAAAAAGAAGCACTTGTTTTAAATGCTGAAGAACGTATAATTGAACTTGAATATAATCTATTTATGGAAGTTAAAGATAAACTTAAAGAATGTGTTTTAGAATTAAAAGATACTGCTAAAAAATTAGGTATTATAGATGCTTTATGTTCTTTATCTATTGTTAGTGAAAATTATGGATTAGTAAGACCTACTTTTAATAATGAGCATGTTATTAATATAAAAAATGGATTTCATCCTGTTATTAATGCAGTTAGTAGTGGTACGTATGTTAAAAATGATTGCATTATGGATGGTAACATAAATACTTTACTTATAACTGGGCCTAATATGAGTGGTAAATCAACATATATGAGACAACTTGCTATTACTATTATAATGGCTCAAATTGGGTCTTTTGTTCCTGCTGATAGTGCTGATTTACCTATATTTGATGCAATTTATACTAGAATAGGAGCATCTGATGATTTAGTATCTGGTGAGTCTACATTTATGGTTGAAATGTTAGAGGCTAGAAATGCGATTGTTAATTCAACTGAAAATTCTTTAATATTATTTGATGAACTTGGAAGAGGAACTGCTACTTATGATGGTATGGCCCTTGCTGAAGCAATACTTGTGTATGTAACTACTAAGATAAAGTGTAAAACACTATTTAGTACTCATTATCATGAATTAACTGATTTGGATAATAAATATAAAAATATTAAAAATGTTCATGTAAGTGCGACTGAGGATAATGGGCATTTAACTTTTTTACATAAAATAGAAGATGGAGCTGTTGATAAAAGTTATGGAGTTCATGTTGCTTCTTTAGCTAATATGCCGGATGAAATTATAAATAATGCAACTAAAATTTTATCTAAATATGAAAATGCAAGTAAAAATGAAATTAAGAGTTATAGTGAGCAACTTGAGTTTAATTTTAATGAATCTTCTAATAACGTACTAAAAGAAAAGCTAGACTCTATAGATGTATTAAAGATAACTCCAATTGAGGCTATCAATATGCTTTATGAGTTAAAAGAATTAAGTAAAAAATAATAAAGTAAATATTTTTAAAAGATGTTATTTTTCTATAATAACATTTTTTCTTTCCTTAAAGTGTAAAGTATATGAAATAATGCTTACTTAAATTATTAAATGATGATAAGATAGATATAGGCAGAAAGTAAAAAGGATGGGAAGTATGAATGTTGTACTAACGATTTATCGTATAATATCAGGTATAACTTTAATTTATGGTGCTTATTATGTCATAATGGGTGTACTTGGTTTAATATTAGAAAAGAAAAATAAGAAGAAATTAAAGAAAATTGATAAGAATAATCATTTCGCTATTATAGTGCCTGCTCGTAATGAAGAAGCAGTAGTTGGTAATTTAGTAGATAGTTTAAATAATTTAAATTATAATAAAAAAGATTATGATGTATATGTTGTAGTAAATAATACTACTGATAATACTAAAAATGTTGCTGAAGCTCATGGTGCATTTGCAATTGATTGTACTAATCCTGTTAAAACTAAGGCAGATGTGCTATGTTTTGCTTTTGATTATTTAAAAAATAAAAAGAAAATAGATGCATATATTATTTTTGATGCAGATAATGTTGTTCATCCAGATTATTTGATACATATGAATGATGCACTAAACAATGGTTATAGAGTAGCTTCTGGTTTTAGAGATGCTAAAAATCCTTCTGATAGTTGGATAAGTGCAAGTTATACTATTTTTTATTACATACAAAATTTATTCTTTTGTAGATCCAGAATGGGATTTGGTGGCAATGCTACAATAACTGGTACTGGATTTATGATAAAAAAGGATATAATTGATGATGATGGTTTTAATACATATACTTTAACTGAAGATATGGAGTTTACTGGTCAATGTGCCCTAAAAGGGGAAAAAATATATTATGCAGAAAAGGCAATAACATATGATGAATATCCGGTTAAATTTGGGACTTCTTGGAAACAAAGAAAAAGATGGTCAGTTGGAAATCTTCAATGTATGAGAATATACGTTATTGATTTAGTAAAGAATTTTATGAAAAAGGGTAATATACCTATGCTAGATATGGCATTCAACTTTTGTGGAATTATGGCACAAGTGGTTATTTATTTAAATTTAGGAATGTTTAGAATTGCTAATTTTATAGAAGGTAATCATTTTATTGAACAAGATTATTTTAGTTGGATATTTGGTATACTTATTCAAATTATATTACCAGTTATAACGATAATATGGTTAAAAAAGGATTTAAAGCCATTATGGAAAGGTATTTTGTTATTCCCATTATTTATATTTAGTTGGTTACCTATTAATATTATCTGCTTATTTAAAAAAGATATTAAATGGGAAGAAATTAAACATGATAGGTCTATTAAATTAGAAGATATTAACTAATTTAATAGATTTTTTTAAAATATTATTAATAATATCTAACTTGACGTTTTAATATGTAATATTTTATAATTAATTTGAATGATAGGTGACTAATATGGAAAAAACAAAGAAATCATTAATACTTAGTATTTCACTTGCTTTAGTATTTATAATAACAATAGGACTTTCTTATGCTTATTTTAGTGCTAGATTAATTGGCGTAGAAAAGGCAAGTACTCTTACATTAGATGCAGGTAAAATGGAAATAGATTATTCAGAAAACTCTAATATAATAGAGCTTTATGGAATATATCCTAAGGAAGAAGCC
>CACZRB010000004.1 GCA_902783555.1 uncultured Erysipelotrichaceae bacterium | reverse complement strand
GGCTTCTTCCTTAGGATATATTCCATAAAGCTCTATTATATTAGAGTTTTCTGAATAATCTATTTCCATTTTACCTGCATCTAATGTTAAGGTACTTGCCCTTTCTACTCCAATTAATCTAGCACTAAAATAGGCATAGGAAAGCCCTATTGTTATTATAAATACTAAAGCAAGTGAAATGCTAAGTATTAATGATTGTTTTGTCTTTTCCATATTAGTCACCTATCATTCAAATTAATTATAAAATATTACATATTAAAACGTCAAGTTAGACTAAATAATAATATTAATCAAAAAAGGTGAAAATATTTTTACAAATTTTCACCCTCTTAAAACAATCCTAACTCAAATACATTATTAGCAACATAAATACCTACACCAATAAATATTAAAATAATAATAAATACTAGAACTTTAATAAAAATTGAATTAGATTTAATATCATCTTGCATATCTTTAAAATCATCTAAATCATCATCAGTTACTGATAGTTTACCAGTATAAAATTCATTTTCTGGCTTTTTAGGAATAATACTAGTACTAGTTTTAGATGGTTCATCATCAGATAATCCTAATAAATCAGCATTTTGTTTTTGATTTTTAAGTTCTAATGAAGTTATTGTATTAATAAGTTCTTGAAGTTCCTCTTCCTCATCACTAACTTCCTTATTAGCATACTTTTTATTAATATTATCTACTAATTCCTTTGAAGATGATGTAGTATTAAGTCTTAAATTATCATAATTGATAGTTCTTTCTTCTTTAACTTTAGATAAAATACTATTTAAATCATATTCCTTAGTATCTTCAAGTGGATCATTTACTTCTACATCTTCATATATAGGCAAATCAATAGACTTTCTTTGTGGCAAATTATCACGATATTTTTTATCTAACATATCTTTTATTTGATTAACATCAATATTTCTAGCATTACTTTTTAATACTTCAACATTTGAATTAATATCAAATTTATCATAATCTCCTATATCATAAGAATCATATAGTTTTTTATTTCTCTCTGTTCTCTTTTTAAGTTCAGGAGTTTCCATTTCATATTTATCCATACGAGAACCCATATTATCACCTAGCATTAATATATCACAAAATGTCAAATAATTAAATATAGAGTTGAATTTTGACATATCATCCATGTATAATTAAATTAATGAAAGGATAAATTATGGAAGAAAAAAAACTAGTAATAGACCCAAATAAATGCATTATGTGTGGAGCATGTACTGCAATTGCTCCTAATAATTGTGCCTGGGTTGATGGAACAGATACCCCAGTAGTAATCAACGATAAAGTAACAGAAGAAGCTACAAATGCTGCATCTAGTTGTCCTACTGGAGCATGTCACATTGAGGAAAAATAAAAAGCGCCATAAAAGGCGTTTTTTTAATCTTCTGATTCTTCAATAAAATTTTTACTCTTATGTGGTTCTTCTCTTAATAAATCCAAATAATCTTGTTGTCTTAAAGCTTCATATAATACTATTGCAACACTATTAGAAAGATTTAAAGCTCTAACCTTATCAGTCATAGGTATTCGCATACATTTATCAATATGTAGTTTTAATAATTTAGGTGGAATACCAGTTGATTCTTTACCAAAAAAGAAATATATATTTTCATTTTTATTACTATAATCAAAACTAGTATGTGGTTTATGTCCATATCTTGTTAAATAATAAAAAGTACCATCATTTTTACTATAAAAATCTTCAATATTTTCATAAACTGTATATTCACAATCCTTAATATAATTAACTCCACTACGTTTAATATAACTATCATCCAAACTAAAACCTAGTGGTTTAATTAAATGCAAATGAGTATGTGTTGCAACACAAGTTCTCATAATATTACCAGTATTACCAGGTATTTCTGGTTCAAATAAAACAATATTTAACATTATTTACTAGCCTCTATTTCATTACGATCTAATACTTTAGAAAACTCTCCTATATTAATTAATCCATCCCTACTATCAATATAATCTACAGGATTACTATCTTTAAAATATACAATAGCAGGTAAATTCAAATCATTATCACCAACAGAAATTAATTCT
Organism: uncultured Erysipelotrichaceae bacterium; assembly: GCA_902783555.1. Classification (GTDB taxonomy): domain Bacteria; phylum Bacillota_I; class Bacilli_A; order RF39; family UBA660; genus CAG-533. The sequence goes on along the minus strand of CACZRB010000004.1, from coordinate 23,916 downwards.
TTTAATGATTTAACATGATTATTTTCATCAACTTCATTAGAACAATCAACAAAAATAAATTTTTCTTCTAAATCATATTCTTTAATAACTTTTTTCAATTTTTTTTCAAAATCATAAATATTATTATTACCAGTATAACTAATATACAAAAATTTATTAGAAATCTCTGTCATTGCATTAGATAATTCATTACATTGTAAACTAGAAACATACTTTGAAATATAACTTTTATTACTTTTATTATTTTCATAATTACGATAAATATTAGCACTAACTATAGTTAATAATACAGTACCTATTAAAATAATACCTAACTTTATATAATTATTTTTCTCTTTTCTAGTCATTATGCCACCTCATTAAATATTTTATCATATCTTAACTAAAATTAGAATTCATTTTTACATTTAAAAAGAAGAACATTTATTAATTCTTCTTCATATCATATTTATATTTTTCATATAATGTTCTAAATCTATTATAATGAACTATCTCTCTTTGTCTTAAAAATAACAATACATCAATAACATCAGGATCTTTAGCAACATCAATTAAATGTTCATAAGTTACTCTAGCTTTTTCTTCAGCAGCCATATCCTCAGCTAAATCCGCAATCGGTTCACCTACAGAATTAAAATAAGTTACAGTAAATGGTACTCCATTAGAATCAGTCGGATATAAACCATATCCATGTTCTACATATTGCGAAGACAAGCCATTTTCCTCAAGTTCTTCTATACTAGCACCACTCAATAATTGATAAACCATCGTACAAATCATCTCAACATGACCTAATTCTTCAGTAGCTATATCATTTAAAAGCGCTCTTCCTTCAGCAGTAGGCATACTAAACTTTTGACTAAAATATCTAAGAGCAGCAGCAAGTTCTGAATTAGAACCACCAAATTGTGTAAGTAAATATTTAGCCATTTTAACATCTTTTTTCTTAATATCTATTGGATAAGGTAACTTCTTATCATATTTAAACATTTTTATCTACCTCCCATGGCCATGGATTTTTATACCATGTAAACTCATTTCTTTGATCTTGGCACACTTCTAATACATTATATCTATTTGAATAATCTCTTATTCTTTCATCTAATTCTTTAGCATATTCTTTAAATAAATTAAAATATTCCATATTATCTGGTTCAACATCTAACTTTAAATTTAAATCATTTACGGCAAATGAAAGCTCTCTTATTTCTAAAAGTGCTCTTTCTTTTTCACTTCTAGCTCTAAGTTCTCTAGGTCTATAATCTTTATACCTATCATATTCACTTGCAAATAAATTACCTAAATTTAATCCTTGCTTTGGTGTCAAAATTTCACTAATACTTGTAGGCTTATTAAAATTATTAGCACCATTCATTCCATCATTACCAACATTAAAATAATCATTAAATAAATTAGTATCATCATTAACTGTAAATAACATCTTTTTTCCTCCCCTTATTTATCGTATGATAAATGTCTATAAGGTAATGGGCTAATAACTATTTATTATTATTTTTTTTATTTTTTTAACCATACTAACTAAGAGGGATAATATGAAATTACTATTACTATGTTTAGAAATCTTTTTCGCAAGAATACTAGATGTTTCACTTGGAACAATTAAAACTTTTTATATTGTAAAAGAAAAAAAATTAACTGCTAGCATTATTGCTTTTTTTGAAGTATTAATATGGTTTTTAATTGCAAGAGAAGCCCTAAATACTAATATTAATTCTATTATTATACCTATTGTCTACTCTTTAGGCTTTGCATCTGGTACCTACATTGGTATCTTACTTAGTTCTAAACTAATACATGGTAATTTAACAGTTAATGTAATATCTTCTAAAATCAAGAAAAAAGAAATTGATGAATTAAAATCAAAAGGTTTTGGACTTACTAATATTAAAGTAAATAGAAATAAAAACTATCTTATAATTGAAATTACCAAAAAAGATTTAAATAAACTAAAAAGCATTATCACTAAATTAGATGAAAATGCTTTTATCATCGTAAATGAATCCAAATATACTCAAAATGGATTCTTTAAATATTAATCTAAATATAATTAGAACCACTATCACTTTTAAAGATTATTTTTCTTAGTAAATCAAATGGTATAACACTAAATGCTAATAACAATACTAATATAAGTTCCTTAAATGTTAAACCATAAGTTCTAAAAATACTACCACCAAAATAAATAAAGTATAATTGAATAATCCCAACTACTAAAAATATACCTAAAAAAACTTTATTATTCGCTATACGATAAAATAAATTTATCTTATTAGTCCTAGTATTAAACGCATTAAAAATACCAATAAAAACAAATAAACAAAAGAAAGCTGTTAAAAAATACTTATCTGATAAATCATATCTAATAAAGTTTTTAAAAAAAGGAAACTTTAAAAATAAAATACACAAAAAAGCTGAATAAAAACCAGTTAAAATAATCTCCTCATACATATATTTATTAATTATTGCTTCATCTTTAGCTTTAGGTTTTTCTTCCATATAACTATGTAACGGTTCTTCATAAGCAAAAGCAAGACCTGCTAAAGTATCCATAATCATATTTATCCATAGCATTTGCATTACTGTAACAGGTGTACTTATTCCAATAAATGGTCCTAAAATACTTAAACTCATCGCACATATATTTACCGTTAATTGAAAAATAATAAACTTACGAATATTTTTAAATATCGTTCTTCCAAATAAAATAGCCATACTAATTGAATTAATATTATCATCTAAAATAACAATATCAGATGCTTCCTTAGCTACATCAGTACCTGACCCCATTGAAAAACCTACATCAGCCTTTTTTAGAGCAGCTGCATCATTTATACCATCACCAGTCATACCAACAACTAAATTCATCTCTTTAATAATATTAACCATTCTACTTTTATCTGTTGGTTTAGCTCTAGCTATTATTTTTATTTTCTTTAAATTCATCTTTATTTCATCATCTGTCATTAAATCTAAATCACTACTTGTTAAATACAAATCATTTGGTTTAATTAATCCAAGTTCATTACCAATATATATTGCCGTATCTAAGGCATCACCAGTTACCATTATAATATGTACTCCAGCTTTTTTAATTAATTCTACCCCTTCTTTAGCATCTTTTCTAAGACTATCTTTTAATAACATTAAACCTAAATAAATTAAATCATTAGTAGCTTTTGAAGAATACGCAATTAATATTATTCTATAACCATTATGCATATATTTAGATATTACTTTTTCTACTTTATCTTTATCTATTATATTTTTATTTCCATTTTTAGAATAAAAATATTTACATCTAGGAAGTAATACTTCTGGAGCACCCTTATAATAAGTATAATCGGAAGTAACAACAGAAGAATATTTCTTAGTACTATCAAAATTTTCTTTAGATATTATCTTTTCACTTGGAACATAACTCATAAACTTAATTAAAGCTTTATCAGTAGAATTACCATTAATAAGCTTATTTTCTGAAATAATTGCATCATTATTTAATATAATACAATTACCAACTAAACTATATAATTCATTATATTTAGCTATTTCAACATCACTATTATACATATTTTCTTCATAATCAATATAAGCATATACAGATAATTTTCCATTAGTAAGAGTTCCTGTTTTATCAGTAAGTAAAACATTTAATGAACCGGTTGTTTCAATTCCAGTCATCTTTCTAACTAAAATATTGTTTTTAACCATTTTTTTCATATTAGTAGAAAGAACAAGCGCTATCATCATAGGAAGTCCTTCTGGTACAGCCACAATTATTATTGTCACACTAAGAGTTAAAGCATATATAACATAATCAAGAAATAATGGAACATTACGTATTGTCTCTAATATCATATTAATATTAAACTTATTAGCAATTACAATAACTGAAAACAAATAAGAAAAAAATACTAAAAAAGCCCCTATATAACCTATCCTACTAATAACACTTGCTAAATGTCTTAAACGAATAGTTAAAGGACTAACATCAGACTTTTCTTGAACTTCTGTAGCAATTTGTCCAAATAAAGTACTTGCCCCAACCTTAGATACTTTTATTATACATTCACCAGAACTTACAACAGTACCTTTAAATAATTTATTCTTTTCACCACTTAAATTAAATGCTTTATAAGTTTCTTTACTTTCTCCATTAATAGTAGATTCATCAACTAATATATGTCCATCAATAATAATCCCATCTGCTGGAATATAATCTCCACCATTTAAATATACAACATCCCCTACTACAACTTCATTTATATTAATTACTTTTAAAATATTATTACGCTTAACTTTACACATCTTCTGATTATTTGCTTCTAATAATTTTTTAAAAGCTTTTCCACTTCCATATTCACTTATAGTTGATATAAAAGAAGCTAGAAAAATAGCAATTAAAATTCCAAGTGTCTCAAACCAATTAAAATCTGCAAATAAAAATACTAATTTAATTGCTAATACTATTAATAGTATTTTTATCATTGGATCTCCTAAAGACTCAATAAATAGTTTAAAAAAAGAATTCTTTTCAGTTTGTATTATTTCATTAGTACCATATTTATCTCTACTACTGCGTACTTCTTCATCTGTTAGTCCGTATATTTCCATAATATCCTCCAACAAATTATATGTTAAAGGATTAAAAAAAGTCCTAAATATTTCTAAGGCTAACTTATAACCACATAAGATAAATTAATTTTACTATTACCAGTTAAGGTTTAAAGCTTCTAAAAGTTTCAATTTCCTTTTTTATTTTAATTATTTAATAATTTTTTATTCAAATAAAAAACTGCTATAGCAGAAGCAGAATTTTATAATTTAATTAAATCTTTTCTAATACACTCATAATAGGTGGTACTATTTGTTTCTTTCTAGATATAACACCTTTAATAAGAATACCTTCTTTAATATCAACAATATTAAAGCTCTCTGTTAAATAATCTTTAGCTTTATCATTATATATTAAATAAGAATTATTATTAATAATATCTGTTACAAACAATGCCGCAATTTTATAATCATTACTTTTAGCTATATTATTTAGCTCATCTATATATTTATCTAAATCTTTCTCATAATCTTTAAAATCAGTAGTAAATACTTGACCTACAGCAAACTTATTCTCATTAATATTATAGCTTTTAAAATCTTTATAAATAACATCAGTTATACTCATACCTTCTATAGATACACCACTACTTAATAATTCTAAACCATATTTCTTTAAATCTACTTTAGCTATTTTAGCAAGCTTTTTAGCTACTTCTCTATCTAAATCTGTAGTAGTAGGACTAGCTAATAATAAAGTATCAGATATAATTCCACTAAGCATTAAACCAGCTATTTCTTTAGGTATTTTAATACCTTGTTCATCATAAAGATTATAAATAATAGTATTAACTGAACCTACCGCCATATTTCTAAAATTAATTGGTGTAAAAGTATTAATATCCCCAATATTATGATGATCAACTATTTCTAAAATTTGAGCTTCATCTAATCCATCAACACTTTGTGCTTGTTCATTATGATCAACTAATATTACTTTTTTCTTAGTATATTCATGTGTATCAATTACTCTAAGTATCCCTTCACATACACCTTTAGAATTAACTATTGGATAATTAGTATGCTTAAGTTTATTAGATACATCTAAAAAATCACTTAAATAATCACTTGGATTAAAACATATTGCAGAAGTATTCCTTCTAATACTTTTTATTGGATTAGCCATTAATATAATTCTACTAGTTTTAAATGTATCATAAGGCGTAATTATAATATTTACCTTATTCTTCTTTGCAAGTGCTATCTGCTCTTTAGTAAGTAAATGATTCGTTATAATTATTAACATCTTAACTTTTTTCTTAATAGCATAATTAATAATATGTTCCCTATTACCTACAATAAGAATTGAATTTTCATCAACTGGTACTGTATCCATAAATAATCTATAAGGTAATGTTACAGCCATAACATTTCCATTAATATGCTCATTAAATTTATATACTTTACTAGCATTTAAAGTTTCTTTAATAGCATCAAAACTAGTATCTAAAACATTAGAATCATTCATAACAAGATCACTTGCTATCTCTTTTAATGATACATAACCAACAAAATGTTTTTTATCATCAACCAAAGGAATTCCAGTAATAGCTTTTTCAGTTAAATAATTATAACTAGCAAATATAGATGTATTTTCATCTATATAAAAACTCTTTTTATATTTAACATCTTTAAGTTGCAATTTAACATCGTTCAAATATTTTGGAACAGCTACTTTAAATTTATTTAAAACAAAAGCAGTTTCTGCATTAATTTCACTTAAAATACGTGGTTCAACATTAAAACCCATTTGTTTCTTTAAATATGCAAGACTAATTGTCCCACAAACACTATCAGTATCTGGATTCTTATGACCAAATATAAGTATTTTATCCATATTATCACCCTATTTTATAGATACATTATATCTTATTTTTAACTAAATTAAAAGCACTAGTTTTAACGAGTTTTATTTGATATTATTATAATAGAGGTGAACATATGCCAAAATTAAAACTTAAAAAATCCGTAAAAAAATATTTAATTATATTTATAATTATATTTATCTTACTAATAATAGGAATAAAAGCTATAAAAACATATAAATATCATCAAACTTATGAATATAAATTATTACAAATTAATTATAAGTTAGATGAAATTAAAATATTAACTTCTAAATTAGATAATAAATATTTAGATGACTTATTAACCAAAGAATATAATAGTAATATTCCCAAACTATTAACTGAAAAATACTTTATGCTTAAAAATTTAGATCGTTATTTAAATTTTATTTCTAAAAATCCAGATAAAGCTTTAAGTGATATAGTTGCACTTGTTAATGTAAACCGAGATAGAGATTTTTATGAAGAATTAGAAACAACTGATACATCTAAAGGAAGCGCTATGTTAGTAAATAAATATCATGCTTTATCTAAAGATTATGAATGTGAAGATATTGTTAAAGTAAGCACTACGTATGGTTATTCTGGTATGTCTTTAAATAAAGAAGCATATGATGCTTTTAAACGTTTAGCTGATGATGCTAAAAAAGATGGATATACTATTGTAATACTATCATCATATCGTACATATGAATATCAAGATAAATTATGGACTGATAGAAAAAATCAAAAAGGAATTGAAAAAGCAGATGCTTATGCTGCAAGAGCTGGTTCATCTGAACATGAAACTGGACTTGCTATTGATGTAGCTGATTATAATAATCCTATTAATTTTGGTGAACAAGAAAGTTATACTTGGATGCTTAATAATTCTTATAAATATGGTTATATTTTAAGATATCCTCAAGGAAAAGAAGATATCACTGGTTATGATTATGAAGCATGGCATTATAGATATGTAGGTGCTGATCTTGCTACTAAAATACATAATGAAGGAATAACTTTTGATGAATACTATGAATTTTATTTAAATAATTAAAATAATTGAACTTTCATTAGTTCTTTTTTAATCCAATAAATTATGTTATACTACACTACATAAGAAGGAATATTATGGATAAAAATCAAAGAAATTTAATTGATATTTTAAACAAAATAAAAATACGTAAGAATAATGAAGAAAGAACTAATATTTTCTTAAAAAGCTTTTTTGATATAGTTTACGATGAAGATAAATTATTATTTAATAATTTAGATACAGCATTTGAATTAATAGTATTTTTAATAAACAATTATGAAAAATATATTAATGATAATAAAGGTGTAGATATTAGTAAAATATCTAAATTTAATTTTAATGATAAAGTAACGCTTATTAATGATTTTTATCAAAAATTAGGAATTAACTTTGATATTAATAAAATAATTAATAATGGTATATTTGATCCATATATTATTGGAAGTAACTCTGAAGAAACACCAAATCTTTCCACAGCCACCTATGGATGGTATGGTTTTATTAATAATAAACCTAGTATTGAAATAAATGATAATAATTTAATTACTGATGCTGCAATATGGGTTCATGAAATATCACATTATCGAGATTTACCTCAGCCTAAAGAATATACTCATGTAAGAGACCTTTTAACAGAAAGTTTAGCATTTACAGAAGAATTTATCTTTTTAGATTATATTGATAATATAGGTTATAGTTATGAAGCAGCAATCACCAAATTAAATGAATTTAAAATGTTTTATCAAATATTAAAAAATACTTACTTAACTATTAAACCATATATAATATTTGATAAATTAGGTGAAATATCACGTGAAAACTATTTATTATACTTCGGATATGATGATGATTATGATAAAGTATTAGATTATTTCACATCTGAAATATTAGATACCAAAAAATACAATATAATATACACTTATTTACAATATTCTCTAGCTGCAGCTCTATCAATTTATATGTACATTGAATATGAAAAAAATTCAAATTTTCTAAATAATATTTTAACTTTAAAAGAAAAACTAAAAAATAATAATTTTAAAGAGTGTTTAAATACTATAAATTTATCAACATTTAATGAAGATTTCTATCATAAAATAAAAAATAGTATTGAAGATTTTTCCTATGAAATTGAAAATGGTTCTGATAAAGTAATTGCTAGTACTAGCCTTGCCAATGAATACTTTGGTGAACTAGTAAAGATATATTACAATGATAAAAATTTAGCTTTTGACAAAATTAATGATATTTTATCATTAGTAAGTTTTTTAAAATATCAAATTTGTGGATTTATTCAAAATAATATTCCAAATTTTGAATACTCTAAATTTACCAAAGCTAATAAAGAAGAAAAATTAAAAATAATAAATAATTTTTATAAATATATTGGTACTTCTTTTAGACTCAACGAAACTATTCTAAAAGACTACAATATTGAACATATTAATCCTGATGAATACATAGAAAATGATGATGTAAGCACTCTTATTAATAAAATTGGATCAGGTGTATCTTACTTTGATGAGCATAAAGTAGTTGATGTTTATGATAGTGGTATGCTTTATGACTCAATAACTTGGATTCATGAATCAAGACATTATCGTAACCAACCAGATGGTGAAAGAAGTCAAATAAGTTATGTCTTAACAGAAAGTGTTTCTTTTGCTGAAGAACTAATATATACAGATTATTTAGAATCTCTTGGATATAATTATGAATCATATATATCTAAATATGATACTTTTTCAAATTTTAGTGTATTTCTAGAAGATGCATATCCAATGATGAAAATGCTATCAGTATATGTAAACTCTGGTGAAATAAGTAAACCAAATTATGAAAAAAGTTTTCCCGATGATGAATATGAAAACTCAATAGATGAAACTCTTACCTTACTTACTGAAGATGCCCAAGATTTCTTTAACTTAATTAGATACTCAGTTGCATCTGCCCTTTCCATTTATATGTATATAGAATATAAAAAAGATAAATCATTTATGAAAAAAATAGATGAATTTGAAAACGCTATTAACTATCAAAGCTTAAATGATTGTTTAAGTATAATTGGTATAAATGAAATAAATAAAGAAAGTATTAATAAAATAAAACTCTCTTTAGATGAATTTAAAAAAGAAATATCCAGAATAATCGAAACTCATACTATTGAACTTTATGATATTGAAAAAGGAAAAATTATTTAACACTATATATTTTCTAAAATAATTGTTATAATATTAAAGATAATATTTGAGGTATGTTGTGAAAAAAGTAGTATTAGTGATAATTATAGTTTTTTTAATTTCTTTAGGTATTGGAGCATACCTACTTCTTTTTAATGACCATATTGAGCTTATTTTAAATGGTGAAAAAGAAATAACTATAGAAGTTAATAATGAGTATAAAGATTTAGGAATTACTCTTAAAAACAATAACAAAGAAATTCCTAATAATAAATACACTATAAATAAGAAAGATAATTTAGATACTAATAAAACTGGCAATTATTATATTGAATATACTATTAACTATAAAAACAAAGATTATAATATAACTAGAAATATTAAAGTTGTTGATACTACACCACCTACTATTGAAGTAAATATGGAAGAAGTTCAAAAAGACTATTGTACTAACAAAATATCTTCTGATTTAAAATATACTGCTAATGATAACTATGATGGTGATATTACCGATAAAATTGAAACTATTGAAGAGAATGATAATATTATTTTAAAAGTAAAAGATTCTAGCAACAATGAAACTACTAAAATTATTAAAATTAATTATAAAGAAAAACCAAGTAATAAATTTACTCTAAATGGTAATAATAAAGTATATGTTCCTATTAATGGCACTTATAAAGAAAGTGGAACTAAATATACAGATGGTTGTGGTAATAAATTAAATGATAAAGTAAAAATAACTGGTGAAGTTAATACTAAAGAGCTTGGTACTTACAAGTTAACGTATGAAGTTAATGATGAAAAAACTTTAACTAGAAATATCATAGTTTATGATCCATCTACAAATATTAAAACAAGTAGTAAAGTTATCTATTTAACTTTTGATGATGGTCCAGGATATTATACTAATAAAATTTTAAATATATTAGATAAATATAATGTAAAAGCAACCTTTTTTGTAACTCATCAATTTCCTTCATATTTATCTCTAATTAAAACTGAACATGAAAAAGGACATACAGTAGCACTTCATACCTATACTCATAAATATGATATTTATACAAGCGTTGATACTTATTTAAATGATTTTAATAAAATGAATGAAGTAATTAAAGAATATACTGGTTCTTACACTAAATTATTTAGATTTCCAGGTGGTTCTTCTAATACTGTTAGCAAATCATATAACAAAGGTATTATGACTACTCTAGCTAATAAAATGCAAGAAGATGGCTACGTATATTTTGACTGGAATGTATCATCAGGCGATGCATCTGGTGCAGGATCATCTAAAATCTATAATAATGTCATAAATGGTGTTAAGAAATGTGATAAATGTGTAGTACTAATGCATGATATCAAAAGCACTACTGCTAATGCATTAGATGATATATTAAACACATTAACATCTAATGGTTACACATTTGATTCCTTAAATGAAAATAGTCCAACTGCTCATCATGGTATAAATAATTAAAAAAACTCAATTAGAGTCTTTCAGACTATAGACAACCTCCATATTTTTATAGCGTGATTATAACATTTATTAATATTTATATATAAGTGTAAAATCCTTGTAAATTGTATTATGTTAAATGTAATGTTAAAATATATATTGAAAAGAACGGAAGACCCCCTGAGTGGCCAATTTCATCTTTTCGATTTGGTTGGCACAGCTTTCAAGAGTTGTGCTTTTTTTGATTATCTAGATAATAATACAAGTATTAAAATAAATAACAGCGATAATATTACCACTTTGTAGAAACTACTCTGCTTCATAAAATCACTCTCCTTTCAAAACTCAATTTAAAATCAAATTTTGAAAAGATGAAATTAGCACAAACTTCCGTTCTTAATTAATCATAAAATATTATATATAAAAAGTCAATTAAAAAATGCAAGCAAAGTCTTTATTTATCTAGGATTGCTTGCAATTTTTAATTATCTGAAATTTTGATTTTTTTCATTTCAATTAATTTAATTAAATACATAATAAATATAATATCTCCAACAAACATTGGAATATGACTTGGTATTAAATATCTATCTACATACCCACAAAACATAATATATGAAATAATACAACCAAAAGCCATACCATATAAAAGTAAAGTCATTTCAAAACCATTCCTTAAATTACTATAGCCTTTATATTTCTTATCTTTAATTACCACATATATAGTTAATATAAATACAATTATAAACAGTATTGGCATAATCATTTGATTAACCCTATATATAAATGATATTATTTCTGAATATCCAAAAGACATATGATCTAAATAATTAGTCGTATTATACTCCTTTAAATCTTCAACTGCAAATTCATAACCTGGTGAAATATCTGATACATTTTCACCATCTCTATAAAAATACTGAATAGCAAATGCTCTATTTTCAAAAGACCAATAACCAGGTATCCAAATAGTTTTATACATTCCATCATAATAACTATTAATAATCAAACTAGGTTTAGTATAAAATATTTTAAAATATAGTGGTAACTGTTCTTTTAAACTATAATTTCCTTTAGTAAATAATACATATTGAACATTAGAATTACTTTTACTTTCATAAATAGTAAATGCTTTATATTTAGATTCATTATTTAATACTTTAATTATCTCATCTTTATTTTTTTCATTCAAAATTTCAATACTATCAGGGCTAACCCATCCATCAACCAATACTTTAACAGTTCGATTAAATTTGCCATTAGTATAAACTATATTTTTTGAGTTCCCAATTTCACGCATTTTAGTAATACCACTAATTATATGTTTAGCAGTATAACTTTCTACTGCCTTATCTCCAAGGTTTTCTAATCCTTTAGTACTAGTATAACTATTCCACACTTTAATTGAACCAACTAGCAATAGAGCACAAATAATACAAGTACAAAATCTATAAATAATATTTTTTATATCAAAGCATCTTAATAATGATAAAAATATACCAAGTATAAGTTCAATTAACATCATACCTACAAAAGATTGTTTTGTATGATATAAAAATACAATAATAAAAGATATATAGATAACATATAAAATTGATACTTTTTTATCCTTCTTTATATCAATTCTTATATAATTATACATTAAATAAACAAATAGCATATTTAAAGTCATTGCCACAAATTCAGTTAAAATAAGATGATAATAAACAAATATAATTGGATTTAAAATAATAAAAAACACCATAAACATGACATATACAATTTTATCTTTATCACTTTTATACATATTTAGTTTTTTACCAATTAAATAAATAACATATAACATTCCAATATAAAATATAAAAGTTAATAATAATAACAAATACTTATTTTGATAACCAAATGGTTCAAATAATCTTAACAAAAATGGAAAGGATATTCCTCTAACTGGAAGCCATACACTTTTAAAACTAGATGTGCCTAAAATTAAACTCATTCCTAAATAAACAGATGAATCCCAAGAATATATAAGTTTATGACTAAAAAAATTAATTATAAATATTACTATTAATCCAATAGATATGATTTTTTTCTTGTTATTAATTATTATATTTTTCATCTACTACCTCTAAATATTATTTTAATAAATTATAAGAGTAAAAGCAATTCATTAATAATAATTTATTTGTTATAGTAAATCAAAATGATAAAGAAAGGAACAATGTATACCAAAACTTTTGAACTAATAAGTAAATATAAAACATCAAGTGTCTACCATTATTAAATAATTAAGCATAGAAAGATTAATAATTAGTTGAAAAAGATAATATTATAATATAATATATTATTATAAGAGAGTGATAAAAATGAATAATAGTAATGATAACAATCAGTTAAATAATAAAATTGAAACTTTAGATGATGTTATAAATGAAGATAATAATAATAATTCACTTAATTATACAAGTTCGAATTTTAATAATAATCCACTAAATCATGAGGATTATAAGTATATTAATAATAATAATAAAATAACCCCAAAAAGCACAACATTATTAATATTAGCAATTTTAAATACTATTTTTATATTACCATTTACTTTTAAATTCAGTATTATTTATTTCTTATTTGGTGGTCTTTCTGGATCATTCCCTAACAAGACAATTCTTATATTTGCTAGTATTTATATGATTTTTTCAATTATATTTCTCTTTTATACAATTATTAAAAATATTAGTAAATTTAATATATTAAGATTTGTACTTTTAGTAATTATTGGATTAGTTATTGGATTAGGTTCTGTATATTATAATAGAATAAATAAAAAAGACACTTCTAATAAAATAGAATATGATATTGTATTAAAAGAGACAGCAGAAACTAATATAATATATGAAAGAATTCTTTATTCTAAAAATAGTTTATATATAACCTTTAGTTTATATAATAAAACCACTGATAAATATTATAATTTAGCAATAAATAAAGTAAAAGCAAATGATAAATTAATTGACTTTAAACATGCTTTAAATACTACCAATGGAGAAGGATATTGGATTAGACCATATTCTATTGGTGAAGTTAATCAAATAATAATTGAAAATAGTGATTTAGCTAAATATAATTTAAAAATAGATGATATTAAAAAATTGTCCTTTAACTTTACGCTTTATAGTAAAGCTGAAGAAACAAGCGAAAATATTGAAACAACTAATCTCGATTACTTTATTGACATTATAGTTTAATAATTAACTAGAAATATTTTAGTTTCATACTAAAATATTTTTGTTTTATTAATAAATATGATATATTAATTCATGTTGAATTTAATTATAATAAAAATGAAAGGAGCACTTATGTTTGAATTAATAAGTAAATATAAACCTTCAGGAGATCAACCTGAAGCTATAAAAGAATTAGTAAATGGAATTAATGATGGTAAAAAAAGTCAAGTCCTAATGGGAGCTACTGGTACAGGCAAAACTTTTATGATTGCCAATGTTATTAAAGAAGTAAACAAGCCTACTCTAGTTCTTGCACATAATAAAACTTTAGCAGGCCAACTTTATAGTGAATTTAAAGAGTTATTTCCAAATAATCATGTGGAGTATTTTGTTTCATATTATGATTATTATCAACCAGAAGCTTATGTTCCTTCAACTGATACTTACATTGAAAAAGATTCATCTATAAATGATGAAATTGATGAACTACGTCATGGTGCTACAAGTTCTTTAATTAATTATAAAGATGTAATAGTAGTTGCATCTGTATCATGTATTTATGGTATAGGTGAACCAGAAGAATATAAAAATAATATGTTAATTTTAAAAGTTGGAGATGTTATAAAAAGAGAAACAATTATTGATAGATTAGTTTCTATGACATATGAACGTAGTCAGTTAGACTTTCATCGTGGTACCTTTAGAGTTAATGGTGATATTATTGATATAGTACCAGCTAATGAAAGAAAAAATGGTATCCGTATTGAACTTTTTGGTAACGAAATAGATCGAATAAGTGAATTTGACGTATTAACTGGATCAATAATTCAAAATATTAAAAATATCACTATCTCTCCTGCTTCTCACTTCGTAACAGGAGATGAAAAACTACAAGAAGCTATTAAAAGAATTGAACAAGAAAAAGATGAAAGAATTAAATACTTTGATGATAAAGGCAAATTAATTGAAAAACAAAGAATTAAAGAAAGATGTGAATATGATATTGAAATGCTAAAAGAAACTGGTTTTTGTCATGGTATTGAAAACTATTCAAGACATTTAGCATTAAGAGGCGAAGGTGAAACACCTTCTACACTTATAGACTTCTTTCCTAAAGATTTTTTACTAGTAGTAGATGAATCACATGTAACCCTTCCTCAAGTAAGAGCAATGTATAATGGGGATAGAATGCGTAAACAAACACTAGTTGATTATGGTTTTAGACTACCAAGTGCATTAGATAATCGTCCATTAAAATTTGAAGAATTTAATGATAAATTAAATCAAGTTATATACATTTCTGCAACTCCTGGTGATTATGAATTATCATTAACCGGTGGAAAAGTTGTCGAAAGTATCATAAGACCAACTGGACTACTAGATCCAACTATTGAAGTTAAACCTACTGAAGGACAAATAGATGATTTAATAGGCGAAATAAATGATAGAATAGAAAAAAACGAAAGAGTTTTAATTACTACTTTAACCATAAGAATGGCAGAAGAACTAACCAATTATTTAAAAGCCTTAAATATGAAAGTAGCTTACCTTCATAATGAAGTTAAAACTTTTGAGCGTTTACGTATAATTAGAGACTTAAGACTTGGTAAATATGACTGTATAGTTGGTATTAACCTTTTAAGAGAAGGATTAGACATTCCAGAAGTATCCTTAATAGCAATAATGGATGCTGATAAACAAGGTTTCTTACGTAGTGAACGTAGTTTAATTCAAACTATCGGAAGAGCTGCTCGTAATCAAAATGGGCATGTTATAATGTATGCTGATGGTATTAGCGAAGCTATGGATAAAGCTATTAAAGAAACTGAAAGAAGACGTTCTATTCAAATGAAATATAATGAAGAACATGGTATAGTACCAAAAACTGTAATTAAAGAAATACGTGATTTAATTAGTAATGAAGTAAAAGATGAATCTAAAGAAAAACTATCTAAAAAAGAAAAACACGAAGCTATTCTTAACATTGAAAATGAAATGCGTAAAGCTGCTAAAGAACTTGACTTTGAAAGAGCTATGGAGCTTAGAGATATCTTATTTGAAATGAAAGCAAATGAATAAAAGATGCTAAAAAATCAAATCTAGCATCTTTTCTATTTTTTAAATACTAATACTTTTTCATCTGATTTTTGTTTTTCAAGTATTTCATTAAATTCATTAATAGTATAATAATCTTTTTTTATTAATTTTAAAATTTTTATTGTAAAAATAGCATCCGATCCATCATAAGAATTAAGATCTTCCAATATTTCTCGAATATAATATACATTACCATTACTATCAATAAAAATTTTATCAGACGTTTCCTCATTATAAAAAACTACATTATCAACTTTTTCCAAATATCTATTAAAAAGCTTACTACCATTTCTTATATAAACTTCGTTATCAGTTATAAAACAGCTATTAGGATAAAATATATCTGGAAAATCTTCACCTTCAAATAATAAATCATCATCGTAATTATACTCTTCAAATAATACTAATGTTTCATTATCACTTTTTTTAGCATATAATTTATACAACCAATCATCAATAATACAGGTATATGCTTCATCGAATTCAATTTGAACATCATAATCTCTTTTTTCTAATTTAGTATTTTTATCTTCAAAATACTTTTCATTTTCAAAATTTTCATCGTCATAATAGTTATCATCTTCAAAATCATCAAATGGATAATTATAATAATCAACATCTCTAATTATGTCTTTCTCTTCATTATCTAATCTATAACCAGCATAGCTAACTAATTTGCCATTAGAATTAAACATTGCATATTTTTTTATATTCTTTAATGTATATATAATGCTATCACCATTATTATCATTTTTAATAATTTCTATCATAATGCCACCTCCAATAATGATTATTCTATCAATATTTATAATTGATAGCAATATCCAGACTTAACAATTTGTTTTTCCAAATATTCTTCTAAAGTTAAATTATTTTTATAAATATCTTCTGCTAAACTTCCAACATATCTTAAATGCCATGGCTCTGCATTATAACCAGTTATATCTTCTTTACCAATTGGATACCTTACAATAAATCCAAATTTAAAAGCATTATCTTTTAAAAATACTTTAAAATCTTCAGGTAAATTATGCTCAATAAAAAACTTATCATCCTTCTTTAAACATATATCTAAAGCAAGTCCTGTATGATGTTCAGAATATCCTGGTGTAGCTACATATTTTTTAGCATATTCGAGTCCCTTCTTTTGCGCACAATTATCAAATACTTTAACTTGATAATCTACACTTCGATATCCACTTTCAATTTCAATATCATAACCATATTTTAAAGCATAAGCCTGAAAACTTTTAAAAGCTAAATACGTTTTTTCTTCAGCCATACGATTTAGAGCATACCTAGAATTAACATCTATTATTTTAAAATCTAAATTATCATTCCATTTATTCCACGGATTAACTAATACTAAATATTTATTCATAATACACCTTCTTCTATATAAAAAGACTTATTAATCTCTTCTATTAAAGAATATCATAACAAGTCTAAATACTTCTAATGCACTAGATATTACTGCTGCTACATATGTAAAAGCAGCTGCCTTTAACATAACCTTAACCCCATCTGTATCATCAGATAAAACCCCACATTTTTCCATTTCTTTTAAAGCTCTACTTGATGCATCTAATTCTACAGGTAAAGTTACTAACTGAAATACAAGACCAAAGCCCACTAAAACTATACCTGTAAATATTAAATCCATAAATTCTAATATAGCGCCAATAAAAAGTACAATATATGCCACCTTAGTAGCTAAACTAACAACTGGAACTATTAAACTTCTAATTTTAAAAAAGCCATAACCTTCTTTATCTTGAATTGCATGTCCACATTCATGAGCAGCAATTGCAATAGAAGAAACACTATTCCCATTATATACATCTGTCGATAATCTAATTATCTTTCTTGTAGGATCATAATGATCAGTCATAGTTCCTTTTGTCTCTACAATATATAAATTAGAAAGTCCATTATTATCTAAAATCTTCTTAGCCATATCATAGCCACTTAAATTACATCTACTTTTAACCTTATTATATTTACCATAAGTAGATGAAACATAAAGTTGTGCTATTAATGGAAAAAGAAATGTTAATAAATATAGTAAATCCATACTTATACCTCTTTATATATAGTACCTTCTCTAGTATCTACTAAAACAATACCTTTAGCAAGTAAATCATTACGAATAGAATCAGCAAGTTCATAATCTTTCTTTTCTTTAGCTTTATTTCTTGCATCAATTAATTTCATAATAGATTCATGATCTTCCCTTAAAGATTTTTCAGTAACTAAATTTAAACTTAATACTTTATCAAAACTTTTAATTAAATCTAATTTAGTATGCCCATTAACCATATCATCCTTAAGCAAATCATATATTACTGTAATAGCATTTGCTGTATTTAAATCATTACTTAAATAATTAATAAATTTATTATTATATTCAGCAAAAGCACCTTCATCTAAATCACCATCTTGAGTTATTAATGATATTCTATTTTTAAGTTTATTATAAGCAACTTGACTACTTTCTAACCCTTCATATGAAAAAACTAATTGTTTACGATAATGACTATTTAAACACATATATCTAAAAGCAAGTGGATCATATCCTTTTTCTTGTAAAACAGAAACAGATAATATTGCCCCATGACTCTTACTCATTTTACCAGTTTCATCCATTAAATGTTCATTATGAAACCAATAATTACACCATTTATGGCCTAAATAAGCCTCACTTTGTGCAATTTCATTAGTATGATGGGGAAAAATATTATCTACTCCTCCACCATGAATATCTAAGTATTCTCCTAAATTCTTAATTGATATACCTGAACATTCAATATGCCAACCTGGATATCCTACTCCAAAAGGAGAATCCCATTTAAGTTCTTGAGAATCAAATTTACTTTTAGTAAACCACAAAGCAAAATCAGCTTGATTACGTTTACTATCATCAAATTCTACTCCTTCTCTTACTCCAACTACCATTTCATCTTCTTTATGATTAGTAAGCTGATAATAATCAGCTAGTTTTGATACATCAAAATAAACATTACCACCTGATTTATAAGCATAACCTTTTTCTAATAAATTTTCTATCATTTCAATATAAAAATCTATATTATCAGTAGCAGGTGATACTACATCCGGTCTTCGACAATTTAAAGCATCAAAATCCTTAAAAAATGCATCAGTATAAAAATGCGCTATATCTAAAACTGACTTATTCTCTCTTTTAGCACTAGTTACCATTTTATCATCACCAGAATCAGAATCACTAGATAAATGACCTACATCAGTAATATTCATAACTCTTTTAACATCATATCCTAAATACCTTAATGTTTTATCTAAAATATCATGCCCAATATAATTACGCATATTACCAATATGAGCATAATGATATACAGTTGGTCCACATGTATAAAAACCTACTTTATCTGGATAGTGAGGAACAAACTCCTCTATTTTTCTTGTTAACGTATTATAAAACTTCATAACTCCTCCACTTCATATCTAAAATTCAAAATACATTTAATTAAACATACACCGTTTATCAAATAAATTTTTAGATATTAATTGATAATAATCTTTGGCCTTTTCCATTCAAACCACCTATATCCATTTTATCATTTTTAAGAAGTAAATAAAAGAGTATTATTAAAACCAATTTTATCTTCTTCTTTATTATTTAATATAAAAATAATTGAATTATTTAAGTATAATTTTTCATTACTATTATTACTTATATAACCATTATTAATCATAGTATTTATCATATTATAAACAATTCTATTAGAATCATCATAATTATTAAATATTATAAAGGAATATGGATGTTCTTCTAACAAATTATATAAATAGTTATTAGTAAAAAGTTTATTAACACTAAATTCATCATTATATTCCATGCAATCTATAAGTGTAATATTAATCTTTAATTTACTTGCTATTAAATTAATTAACTTAAGTTTATTTTTATTATCTTTACCATTTAAAAAAATATGTTTATTAATCTTATTATCTCTAATTAAATTAATAATACTTTTTACTACTCGCTCATTATATTTAGTTTTTAATTCATCATAAATGTTCACAAGTTTACTCTTATCAACATTTACCATATTTACTCTAGTACTTAAACATGTAAATATATCATCTTTAGTAAGTATTTTATCTTTACCATCTAATACTTTCTTAGCACATACAGTATCTAGAATTTCAATAGATTTATCTGGATTATATAAATGAGGTAAATATTTATTTGTAAGTTCTACTAAATAATTTAAACATTTTTTATCAATCTTTAAATGATAATACTCTTCATAACTTTTCTTTATTTTATTCATAATATATTCCATATCTTTAAGACTAGGTTCATTTATAATTACTGGCGTAAACCTCCTAGTTAAAGCCGGATCTTTTTTAATATATTCATTATATTCTTCTGTAGTTGTAGCTCCAATAACTTTAATTTCCCCTCTTGCTAAATATGGTTTTAAAATATTAGCAGCATCTATTGACCCATCAGAAGAACCAGTTTTAACAATCGTATGAATCTCATCAATAAATAAAATAATATTCTTACATCTTTTAACTTCTTTAATTAAATTATTAACTCTAGATTCAAATTCTCCACGATATTTAGTACCAGCTATCAAGGTAGAAGTATTAATTAAAACTATTTCATAATTCTTTAATACATCTGGAACCTTCCCACTTTTAATACGCCTTGCAAGTTCTTCCACAACTGCTGTTTTACCTACTCCAGCATGCCCAATTAAAATAGGATTATTTTTATTTTTTCTAAGAAGAATTTGCATTATTTCATTTATCTCTTTATCTCTTAAATAAACTTCATCTGTTTGCTTTTCATTTAAACTTACTCCAAGTTCATATATTAAACTAGATTTATTAATCTCTTTACTTAAAGCATCTATATCTACTCCCATATTATCAACTAACCTAATCGCTATCCCATCTTCTTCACTTAAAAGAGCAGAAAGTAAATAAAACTCATCCATATCTTTATGATCATCATAAGCTTTATTATACGCTTTATCTATTACAATTTTTAATAGAGGAGTATATAGAATAACCTCACTTTTTTTACTAGCTCTACCAATTACTTTTATAAGTTCTTCTTTAAAAGCAGAATAAGTTAATTTAAACTTATAACAAATATTACTAATATTATTATTTTTTAATAAAGATAAAAGTAAATGTTCAGTACCAACATAAGGATGTCTTAAATCCATCATTTCTTTTTCAGCTACTTTTAATATATTACATACACTTGCTTTAAAACATTTATCCATTAAAAAAATCCTCCCTTATACTTTATGAATATAATGGTGGATTTATTAAATTTTTATTCAAAGATTAGCATCAATTCTAAGTTTATCAGCAAGAGTTGCTATAAACTCAGAATTAGTTGGTTTAGCTCTATCATAATCAACAGAATTACCAAATAAAGATTCCATAACATCATAATCTCCTCTATTCCAACTAACCTCTATAGCATGCCTAATCGCTCTTTCTACTCTACTAGATGTAGTATCATACCTTTCAGCAATTTCAGGATATAATTCTTTAGTAATTGCACCTATCATAGATGGATTATTATACATAAGATCTATACTATCTCTAATATACAAATATCCTTTAATATGTGATGGTATTCCTAAAGAGTGTAATAATGATGTAATAGCTTGTTTTAAATCCTTATCACTAACTGTTAACTTATTACTCTTAGATTTTACAATTGACTTAATATGACTTTCTAATGCCTCTAAATTATATGGTTTTAATAAATAATAATTTACACCTATTTCCATACACTTATTAATAACATCAATAGAATTCATACTAGTTGTAATTATAGATTTATTATTAATATTTCTTTTCTTAAGTTCCTCTAAAACACTTAAACCATCCATTTTAGGGATAATTAAATCCATAACTATCAAATCAATATTCTCATGATTTTGAATAATTTTATTTAATGCCTCTTCTCCATCATAAGCTGCGCCTACTACTTCAATTTTTTCATGACTACTAAAATACTTCTTTACTTCCATGATAATATTTCTATTATCGTCTACCATAAAAATGCGTATTTTATTATTCATAACTTTTATCCTTTCTCTACCACGCATATTTATTATAATATTATTTACGACAAATAAAAAGAAAATCTTTTGTCAAGCTATGTCAAAGAGTGTAAAGGTTTGTCGAATATTGTCATATACATATTTATTTACATAATAAAAGGATAAATAATTAAATATCTATCCTATTTAGTAAGCCATGTACTTGTTGGACTACCACTACTTAGTGACGTATAACTTGTACCAAGTGAGTCTTTAAGTGTTACTGGAAGAGCTATAGATACTCCACTTGCTGTTGGATATACTTTTGGTGTTTTTAGTCTTTCTAATCCGCTGCAGCCAGGAAATATATTAGCATTTTTTGTTCTTGATAACTTAGATAAATCCCAATTGCCTATATCAGCTTCTTTTACCTTATTACATCCATTAAACATATATTGCATATTGGTTACACTTGATGCATCCCAGTTTTCTAATCCTTCTAAACTTGTTAATGAGGTGTTATTAAACATATATGACATATCGGTTACACTTGATGTATTCCAAGCAGATAAAGCATCCAAATTAGTTATTTTAGCACCATTAAACATAGATGACATATAGGTTACACTTGATGTATTCCAATTCTCTAAACCATGTAAACTTGTTAATGAGGTGTTAGAAGCAAACATACTTTGCATTATTGTTACATTTGATGTATCCCAGTTTTCTAATCCTTCTAAACTTGTTAATGAGGTATTTTGATAAAACATAGATGACATATTAGTTACATTAGAGGTATCCCAGTTTTCTAATCCTTCTAAACTTGTTAATGAGGCATTTGCATTAAACATAGATGACATATTAGTTACATTAGAGGTATCCCAATTTTCTAATGCTTCTAAACTTGTTAATGAGGTATTATAAAAATACATATATGACATATCGGTTACCTTTGAAGTATCCCAATTATCTAAACAACGTAAACTTGTTAATGAGGTATTATAATAAAACATCATAGCCATATTTGTTACTTTTGAGGTATCCCAATTTTCTAATGCTTCTAAACTAGAAAGTGAAGAATCGAAGCGAAACATCCATGACATATTAGTTACCTTTGAGGTATCCATAACTGATAAACCTGATATATCAGTTAAATCACTAAATCTACTAAACATGAGTGATGAGTCTTCATTTAAATATGGGGTATCTGCTTCTGAATAATAATATATTGTTCCATCTTCATACCACATATAGATTGGGTAAGCACTTGTTTCAGTTGATACTATATTTTCTTCTGTTAAACCTTCTTTTAAAGTATTACTTCTTTTTATTCCAGTTATTGTTGTATTTGCAGTAGTTGCAGCACTTACTACAGTTTCATCATTATTAGCCTTGTTTGCCAAATTCTTCATTTTAATATT
>CACZRB010000003.1 GCA_902783555.1 uncultured Erysipelotrichaceae bacterium | reverse complement strand
TGTGCTGGTATTTGGTCCATTAAATCCTGTACTAATTGGAAACGCTTGATTATTGCTTTCTGATAAACAATCTGCTCCATTTGCATTATACAATACTAACTTTGTATTGTTATTTCCATCTACCCTAACTGCTCTCCAACACATTCCTGCAAATGATACATAGTTATTTTCTACTGCTCCTCTAAAATAATATGTTGTGCCATAATCATCTTCACCACATATTAGTCCTTCATCTGTTGTTGCTATTTGTCTTCCTGGCACTGTTTTATAATTTGTACATCCATTTTCAATTATCTTTTTATATAAAGTGTTAGCTCCATTTTCTGCTACATTGGCTTCAAATGTAAATGTTTTTGATGATACACCAGTTCCACTTACTATTTTATATCTAATATAGTATTTGCCTACTGTATCACTAAATGATGTAATAGGTTCATTTCTTTTGGCTACTTGATCTGGATTACACTCATTATTATCATCTTTACAATAATATATCGTTGAACCACTTGGTCCATCTTTTGTTTCAGTAAATATAAAATTTAATCCATCTTCACTTGTAGCACCTGATTCTACAGCTACACCTTTAGTACTTCTTGCAATCATTGTAACTTCTGGTACTACTGCATCTATCTTAGCAGTTACTTTTTTATATCCACTGCAATTTCCAGCATTATCGCATGCTCTAAAATATCTATCTACTTCGCCTGTTCCATTTTCTATAGTTAATTTATAAACTGGATCTGTACAATTATAGTAATAATCTTGCCATGTTTCATTATCTATAGATATTTGATATTTTTGTATTCCACTATAATTATCTGTTGAGCCACTTGGCCCTCTTTGAGTACTACAGTTATTTTCTTCTCCAGATGAACCAGGTTGCGCTGCATATACTACATTTGCATAATCATTATTATATTCTTCCCAAGCCCCAGTTACATATTTCATATTTGGTACTGTTGGTATTTCATTATCAAAATAAAACTCACTTTGTGATATTTTGTTTTCTAATGCTTTTCCATCAACTGTTCTTATATCTGGTATTACCCATAAATAATATTTTCCGGTTAGTGAATTATTAAAAAGTGAAAAACTGGTATTTTTATCCCCAGCATTATATGTTAAACTTGCTTCTGTATACTCTGTAGGTTCTATGGTATTACTTGTACTCCAACCATATTTAGCTTTTCCACCTGCTGCAAGGCCCTTGTTTCCACCATAAATATATACTTCTACATATTTTGTCTTTACCCATATTGGGCTGCCTTCTTCACTTAAGAATATTCCTAATGTATCATTATTTGCTTCTGTTGTTGTTGGTGTTGTTTCTCTTTCCTCAGCATCTGTTTCATATAGAAATATCCTTTTAAAACTATCATATGTAAACTTAATTTCATAGTCATTTAATGACTCATTTGTTACAGGATTCACTACAACTTTAGTATCACCATCTAACTTATCATAGCCAATTAGATTTTGCTTTGCTAATTCTCCTATTGTAATAGTACAACTAACTATATTGTTGGTTACAGTACATCCTTTAGAAAGTCCTACTACGCATCCTATTGAATTTGCATCTCTAAAACAATTTTCATTATCATTATTCCATGCTGATATTGCACTTTTAGCACTATTTATTTTAGTATTTAGCATTCTTTCTTTACTTAATTTATTAGCAGATCTTATTGCTGGTATTGCTAGTACTGTTATTAACCCAATTAGTACTACTACTACCAATATTTCTACTAATGTAAAACCTTCTTTATGCTTCATTTTATCACCTATAATAATAATACAATATTTTACTTTTTTCGTAAAGATAATTATGCTTATTTTACTTATTTTTCCTAGAATATAAAAAGAAGATTCTGTTTAAAGAATCTAATCTAATGTTTCTAATTCATTTAAATATTCTTCAATAATATTTAATACTTCATCTTTGCCTTTCTTAGTAACACTTGATACAAATACTATTTTATCGTTAGAATCTAATTTTAATGTTTCTTCAATTATTTTTAAATTTTTATCTCGATCTTTGGCTTTAATCTTATCGTATTTAGTAGCAATAATAACTACTGGAATATTATAATACTTTAAATAATCATACATTAACATATCATTTTCTGTTGGTCTTATTCTACCATCAATTAACATAAATACTAATTTTAAATTTTTTCTAGTAGTTAAGTATTCTTCAATCATTAAACCAAACTTTTTTTGAGTTGCTTTAGAAGTACTTGCAAATCCATATCCTGGAACATCAACTAAATAAAAATCATTATTACATAAATAAAAATTTAATGTTTGTGTTTTACCTGGAGTACTTGATACTAAGGCATAATTTTTTCTACCTATTAGAGTATTTATAAAACTACTTTTGCCAACATTACTCCTGCCTACTAATAAAAACTCTTTTTTATTATCAGTTGGATATTGACTAGTCCTTACTGCTATTACATTTAAATTTGAACTTTCAATTTTCATAAAATCACACTCATGTTAATTATAAAGGAATTGTTAATGAAATGCAAATAATTAAATATTGTATGGAAAAATATTAATATTTAAAGTATAATTTATATTGGTGAAGTGATTTTGTTATACCCAAATAAAATAAAAAAAGAAAATACAAATATTATTTCTTATGCTAATCGAGGGATGGATTTAGAATATCTTATAAATGAAGCTAATAATTATTATTTACTTAATGATTTAGCGGTAATTTATAAAAAACCTACTCCTATCCAAATTAACAAAGTTAGTTTTAAAACAGGTAAACCAGAAGTAATCAAAGGTTCATTTAACCAAAAATCTACTTTAGATTATGTTGGTTTATATAAAGGAAAATACTTAGATTTTGATGCTAAAAAGACACTTAATAAAACATCTTTCCCTTTAGAAAATATTCATATTCACCAAATAGAACATATTAAAAGAGTCATAAAACATGATGGAATAGCATTTTTAATTATTGAAATCTGTGAAAAAATATATTTGTTTCCGGGTGAAAAATTAATTGATTTTATTAATAATAATGATAGAAAGAGTATTCCATATATGTATATAGAAGAAAATGGTCTTTTAATAAATTATACTTATAATCCAGTATTAGATTATTTAAAAGTTATAGATAAATACTATTTTAAGGAAGAAAGGGATTAATATGAAAAAGAAGAATAAATCTTCAAAGAAAAATAATCAATTAAAAACACAAAAAGTTGGAGAATTAAAAAAGTTTAGATTACGTTTTAAGAAAGGTAATATTGGAGAAAAAATACTTACCTTATTTATGTTACTTATGGTACTAGTGTTTATTGCTGTTTTAGCGTTTGTTATATATATTATTATATCGGCGCCAGAATTTGATGCTGAAAAGCTTTATACTAAAGAAGCATCTATAATATATGATGCTAAGGGTAATGAAATTGCAAGGCTTGGAACGGAAAATCGTGAAAGAGTTACTTATGATGATTTACCTGAGGTATTTATTGATGCTTTAGTTGCAACTGAAGATTCAAGATTTTTTCAACACAGTGGCGTAGATATGGCAAGATTTTTAAAAGCTACGCTTGGACAACTTGCAGGATCTTCTGGAGCTGGTGGTGCCTCTACTCTTACAATGCAAATTGCGAAACAAAGAATTAATGGTAATGAAGCTAGTGGTATTAAAGGAATTATTCGTAAATTTTCCGATATATATGTTTCTGTATTTAAGTTAGAAAAAAATTATACTAAAGAACAAATTATTGAATTATATGTAAATATTCCACAACTTGGTAGTGTTTATGGTATTGAACAAGCAAGTCAAAAATATTTTGGAAAATCTATTAGTGAGGTTTCACTATCTGAAGCAGCTCTTTTAGCTGGTATTTTCCAAGCTCCTACTGCTTATAATCCATTTAATTCAGCAGAAAAAGCTGAAGCAAGAAGAAATCAAGTATTAAATCTAATGGAAAGACACGGATATATAACTAAAGAAGAATGCGAACTTGCTAAATCTATTAAAGTTGAAGATTTAATTGTAAAAAGTGGTACATCTACGAATAAATATCAAGGATTTATTAATACCGTAATTGAAGAAGTTAAGAAAAGAACTGGTAAAGATCCATATACTGTTTCAATGAAAATTGAATCAACAATGATGCCAGAAAAACAAGATGTTATAAATAATATATATAATGGTAAGACTTCATTTAAATGGGCTGATGATGCTATTCAAGCTGGTATTGCTGTAACTGATGTTAAAACAGGCGCTATTATCGCAGTTGGTGCATCTCGTAAGCAAGGAGAACTTGTATATAATTATGCTACTATGATTAATAGACACCCTGGTTCTTCGGCAAAACCATTGTTTGATTATGGTCCTGCAATTGAATATTTAAATTGGTCTACAGGTACTACACTTGTTGATGATGCTTATACATATAGTAATGGAGCATATATTAAAAACTGGGATAATGGTTATAGAGGTATTATGACAGTTAAGACTGCTTTAGCTTCATCTAGAAATATCCCTGCTCTACAAGCTTTTCAAGCAGTTAATCAAAGTGATATTAATAAATTTGTTACTGGTTTAGGCATTACACCTGAATATGAAAAAGGATCTACTTTTATTAATGAATCACATAGTATTGGTGGATTTAATGGAGTTAATCCAGTTCAAATGTCAGCCGCTTATGGTGCTTTTGCTAGAGGTGGAATTTATATTGAACCTTATTCATTTACAAAAGTAGAGTTTTTAGATACTGGAGAGATTTATACTGTTACTCCAGAAAAAAGAACAGTTATGAGTGAAGCTACTGCTTATATGATAAATATGATTTTAAAATATGCAGTTACTTCTGGTAATGTTACAGCAGGTTCTAAGAGTGGAACTGATATTGCAAGTAAAACTGGTACATCTACTGTTTCTGCTGCAGCTAAAAAAGCTGCTGGTATAACTGGTAGTATCATTGGTAACTCATGGCAAATGTCTTACTCTCCTCAATATGTGTGTGCAGTTTGGGTTGGATATGATAATGAAGTTACTAAGGAACATTATTTAACTTCTTCAAAAGGAAGTTATGCTCGTAAAACACTTTCAGTTGAGCTTACTAAAGGTATTCAAGAATCGGGTCATACATGGACTAAACCATCATCAGTAGTTTCTGCGACAATTGAACTTGAAACAATTCCGCTTGCACTTGCTAGTGACTATACGCCAAGTAAACTTAGAAGTACAGAATACTTTAAAGCTGGAACTGTACCTGATGAAGTATCAACAAGGTTTAGTAAATTAGAAAATCCAACTGGACTTAAAGCTACTTATAATATGGGAGTAGTAAATCTAACATGGAATGCAATTAAAACACCTGATGCAATTGATACAACTTATTTAACAAATTACTTTAATGAAGGTTATAAAACTTTTGCAGAAAAATATTTAAAGAAACGTTTAGAATACAATGAAAAAAATATTGGTAATATTGGTTATGAAGTATATATAAGTAATTCTTCTTCTGGTTATACAAGTTTAGGATTTACAACCAATAATTCATTTACATACAATGGTACATTATCAGAAAGTAGAACATTTATGGTAAAATCTAGTTATTCTAAATTTAAGGATAATATGAGTTCTGGAGCTACAGTTGTAGTAAATCCAACTGGTGAAATAGTACCTGCTCCTACTAGTGATTGGAAAGTAGAATTAAATGGCGCTAGTACTATGACAGTACAAGAGTATTACGATTTTATAAATGCTGGTAACAAGCCAGTTAAAGTATTAGATTCAAATTATGATGTTACATCTCAAGCTAAATTAGGAACTCCTACTTGTTGGGATGGAAATAATAATGAAGTGTCATGCTCAACTTTAGATTGTAATGAAAGCTATTATATTCAATATACTATAACTTATAATAATAAAAGTAAGAGTTTATCTAGAACATTAAGTGAGGGTTGTTAAAAGAGAGAAATCTCTTTTTTTTTGCGCAAAAGAAAAGATATAAACAACTTTATATCTAAAACAAATCACTGTGACTGCCAGTTTCTACTAAAAGTAAAATCAAATTTTCATTATTTATTCGGTAAACTAATAGCCAATCAGGTTCGATATGACATTCCCTGCAATCTTTAAATCTTTGGTTATTAATTAGCTGGTGATCTTTATACCTTTCCTCTAATTTTTCATTATTAGCAAGTCTATTAACTACCTCTCTTATTTTTTTTAAATCTTTATTTCGTCTTACTATTAATTTTAATTCATTTTTGAACCTTGAGGTAGCAATAATCTCGTATTTCATTTATTATCTATATCATCAACTAATTCGTCAAAATTTTTATACCTCTTAGCATTTATTTTACCATTAATAATATCTTCACTTTCTAAAAGTGCGCTTATTAATTTAGCACTATGACTCTCCATAGAAGCCATAAAAGGTATTCCTTGTTCCCTATTACATTGTTTTAAAAACATCATAATAGCAGAACTGGTATTGAGTCCAAGATTTCTAAATAGATTATCTATTTCCTTTTTAAAGTCTTTATCAATTCTTATAGTCATATTTACTGTATTTTCTATATTTGCCATTCGTATATCACTCTCCTTTAATAAAGAAATTTTATCAAATAATAGTGTATATGTCAATGAAATGCATATATATCATACGTACATTTCACTTATTTTGTTTATATCTTTTACAATTACTTTGAAATAAGCAACTTTTGCATTCTGGATTTAGGCTTTTGCAGTAGTATCTACCAAATAAAAGTATTTGCTCTGATACTCTATTCCATTTTTCTTTTGGTATTATTTTCATTAATACTTTTTCTATCTTTAAAGGATTAGTTTCATTTTTTACTATTCTTAAGCGATTGCATACTCTAATTACATGTGTATCAACTGGAATGCAAGGCTCATTAAATAAATTTTTAAGTACTACATTGGCTGTTTTTCTACCAACGCCTGGAAGGGATTCTAAATAATTTCTATCATTTGGGACTATTCCATTATAGTCTTTTACTAACCTATTAGATATTTTAATAATATAGAGAGCTTTTTTAGTATAAGAACCACATGGTCTTATGATATTCTCAATTTCTTTGTTAGTAGCATGAGCTAATGCATTTATATCATATTTACTAAATAAATCTCTAGTAACAATATTAACTCTTTTATCAGTACATTGAGCACTTAAAACAGTTGCTATTAATAATTCATAATCTTTAGTATAATTTAACTCACATTTAACATTTGGAATATAATGATCCAATATTTCATAAAAATCATTCTTCATCTTCTAACCAATTATATTCAAATAATACTTTATCATCTTTTTTTGAAGTATTATTATCATCTTTCTTTTTTATATGATTTACAACATCATCTTTAGATTTAAATCCTTTTTTACCCCATTCATAAAGAATTTTATCGATATATCTTAGATTACTAACTCCATTATATGTAGCTTCTTTTAAGGCTTCTATGATAAGTTCTTCATTCATTCCACTTTTAACCCATTCATTAATTACTTCATATTCCATTGGGCTTAGTGTGCGTCCAAATTCTTTTTCAAAAGTCGCAAAAATACTATCCTTAGATTTTGATTTATAGTCCAAACTTATATCACTTACAATTGCACGATAAACATTTGATAAATCAATAGTTTCATTCACTTTGCCATCAGATGTTTTATTCATTCTAACCGTAATTAATCCTTTTGAACTTAAAGTAGTAAAACTTTCTAACACTTCTTTTTCACTAAAAAAAGTAACTGTTTTTATTAAGTTTATATCTAAGATTGGGTTATCTTGATTTAAAAAATAAACAAGCAATAATAGTTCATTTAAATTTAAATCATAATCTTTTACTATTTTAAACATTTGTTTTTTAAAATAGTAATCCTTATCTTTTATTAAACCTTCTAAAAAACTGTTACTCATTAAAATCACTTCCAATTAGTTATAATATATTTTTTTATTATGTTATAATCATTATCTATTTTTCTATTTAAAACTTTTTTTAAAATATCATCATAAATAATCTTTATCTTAAAAGTAGGATTAATATTTAATATATCTATAATATCTTTATTATTAATTTTTAAATCTTTAGTACTTTTAATAACTAAATTTTGATATTCTTCATTTAATGCTCTTTTATCATAACCTAATATTTCTCCAGCTACAGTAGAAATATATAATCCTTCTTTAAATAAAGTATAGTTATTAATTTCTCCAATATTTATGATGTTTCTTATTCTTTTTATAATATTCAAATTATTCTTAGTAAAAGGATATTTTTCAGAAAAATTAATTTGTGCCCAGATACCTAATAAGTCTGGCACTTCTATTATTTTATCATAATCTATTTCTAATGCCCATAATAAATCTAATTCTTTTATAAGTTTTAAACCTTTAATAATTTTTTTTGAAGATAATATTTTATCTAGTTCTTCTTTTTTTCTAGTATAAGATAAATTTTTAACTAATTCCTTATTATTGGATATAAAATTTAGTATTTCATTATCTAAATTAAAATCAAGCGTAATAGCAAATCTTATTGCTCTAAGTATTCTTAAGGGGTCTTCCGTTAGTTTTTCTTTAGTATCACCAATTACTTTAATTAATTTTTTATTTAAATCTTCTTTTCCATTTAAATAATCAAATATATATCCTTCTTTATTCATACATAAAGAATTAATAGTAAAATCTCTTCTTTGAATATCAGTTATTAAATTATTAGTATATTCAATACAACTTGGTCTTCTATTTTCATAATTAGATTCTTTACGGTATGTTGTTATATCGAAATTATATTTATCACTTTTAATAGTTAAAGAACCATAAGATATAGTTTCTTTTTTAATATTAAATATAGTTATAACATCTTTAGGAAGCGCATTTGTACAAATATCTACATCTACTGTATCAATACCTAATAAATAGTCTCTAACATATCCACCTACTACATAAGCTTCAAATCCATTTTCTTCAATTTTTTCTAAAATATTTTTGATTTCTAAGTTCATTATTACACCTATTAAAGTATATCAAATATTTTCATATTTGTGAACTAATAACACTTACTTCCTGTTTTATATCTACTTATTGATGATCCAATAGCACGCCCTATTTCTAGTACTAAACCAAGGACTCTTGATATAGCGCTAATTAAAGTACCATTAATACCACTTGCCCCACCTTTTATTTGGAGCATTGCTTTATTACTCATTTAATTACATTTTAATGGACGAAAATATCCATCTAGTATACCTGCAATAAGACTAATAGCAACACCTAAAATAGCATATACTCCCCATCTTACAGCACCACCATTAATATTATTTAATTCAAAATCGCTAAGCATATCTATTCCTTTCTAGCAGTTAAATTAATAATTTTATCAAAATAATTTTCTTCTAAATTATGACTTACATAAATAATAGTTTTATTTTTATAATACGTATTTATTCTTTTTATAATCTTATTCCTTAGATGATAATTTATTTCAGATAAAGATTCATCTAGACATAATATTTTAGAATCACTATATAATGCTCTTGCTAAGATAATTCTTTGATATTCACCTCCACTTAGATTATCTTTTACGATAGTATTATACCCATTACTTTTTTTATTTACTATATCTTTTAAGGATAAAATAGATTCTATTTTTTTAAATCTTTTATCATCATATTTATTATCTAAAATAATATTATTCATAATAGTATCAGTAAATAAAATATCTTTTTTGCCACAATATAAGATCATCTTTTTTAATTCTTTTTTGTTAATAATATTTAAGTTAGTATTATTAATACTAATACTTCCTTTATAATCAGTAATATTACCATTTAATATATTTAAAAGTGTTGTTTTACCGGTTCCATTTTTACCTTTAATTAGTACTTTATCATTATCATTAATCGTTAGATTAAAATTATTAAATATATTATTTAAATTAATATTATAATTTAAGTTTTTAATATTAATAGTATTTTTTGCTATTTTTAAGCCAGTATTTAAATCTTCTTTATCTAAATAGTATATTTCATTAAGTTTAGATATTATGCTTTTAAAATAGCTTATATTTGGTATTAAATTAGCATAATAATTAATATTATCAATATAGTAATTATAATATAAAATATATATTAATATATCTACTCCACTACTATTTATACTTATTAGAATAATTAATATTAAACATAAGTCATTAAACATATTAGATATAAGATTTAAACTATTTAAGTACTTATCTAACATAAAACTATTTATACAATCTAATTCAATACTAATATTTAATTTATTTAAAAAGTATTTCTCTTTTCCTAAATTTTTAATAGTTACAATTCCATTAATATCTTCAATAATATTATCCATTAAAATGCCATAACTATCTAAACACTTTAAATAATAATTAAAGCATTTTTTATTTAATATATAGTATAGTAATAAAAAAATAATACTTATAATAAATAATAATATAGTTAATTTATAATTCAAGTAAAACATAACAATTAAAGTAGTAACTAATATTATTGTAGCAATTAAAAAGTTTATTATTTCTTTGGTAAATAAATCTTTAATATTGTTTAAATCCTTTATTCTTGAAATTATTTCTCCACTTGTTTTTAACTGCAAATATTTAAAGGGTAAAAAGAAGAAATGAGATATGTAGTCTTTTATTAAATCTATATTATTATTTTTATTTAAATGCGCTAAAAAAATATTTTTAATATAATTTAATATATTCTTAGTAAACATGATTCCAATAAATATTAATATTAATTTATAATTATTATTATTTAAAATTAACTTAATATTATAAGTGTTTAAGAGAGACATTCCAATTGCGATAATACTTAATACTAAAATAATACATAAGGATATTTTATTATTTTTTATTATATTTAGCATTATATTTTTTAAATGGTTATTCTTTTTATATCTTAATATTTGGTTAATTGGTTCTAATTTTAAAATATTACCAGTAAATATTTTTTTAAATTCATCATAAGTATACTTTTTCATACCTACTGCTGGATCCATACACAGTATGTATTTATCTAACACCTCATATACCACCACAAAATGATACATATTATTAATCTTAAGTTGAACTATAAAAGGACACTTATATCCTCTTACATTTACACTATTAAAGCCATTTACTTCAAATCCATATCTAATAGCAGCCTGTTTTATGTTATAAAAGGTAGTTCCTTCACTAGTTGTTAATGTATCTACTTTTATAACTTCTAAAGGTACATAACCATCATAGTATTTTATAATTGAACTTAAAGAGCATGCACCACAATCAGAAATATCATTTTGTAAGACAACAAAATCTTTCATATTTTTCACCCTCTATTATTTATATTAACGGTGAAAGTCAAATTTCCTTTTTATTTTTTTCATTTTGTGAATAATTTTATCACTTTGTGAATAACTTAAAAAAATCTGCAATTTTTTATTGCAGTTTTTTACGTTTTGAAAAATCTTTTTTTAGCGATTTTAATCTTTTAATAACTCGCTCATTTTTAGCAATATAAGGAAATGCATCAAATAATCTAGTCCTAATTTTATTTAATTTAATATTTCTATTTTTGGTATATTCATTTAAAATTTCTTCTAAATGACCAGCTATATTACTAACTCTATAAGCATCAATATTACTAATAATTAAATCAACAATCAATAAAATACCAAGTATAATTGAAGCTATTTTCTGTTTTTCAAAAGATATACTATCTAAAAAGGCATAAAAAATAGGACTAGCAATATATATACAAATAAGACCACCAAAGCCAAAAAAAATACTATTAAATAAACATACTCTTCCATTGACATGGTACTTACGCCATGAATAATCCCACCATCTTCTTTTAAAGATTTTTTCTAAGATTACACTGGTAACATATTCAATAATTGAACATATTATAAGACTAAATATAAATACTACAAATGGATCATTATAGTATCCAGTTAATAAAAAAGTTATAAGAAGTGCACCAAACCCATATATTGGTAAATAAGGTCCAATTAAAAAGCCTCTATTTACCCACTTTTTTTCTCCAGCATACACAAATAAAACTTCTGCAATATATCCAATGACACAATACATAAAAAATAGCAAAAAATAAAAATATATGTTTCTCATAATTTGCACTCCTATAATAAAATATTACTTCTTTTCATTAAAATTATCAACGATTTTAATGACTTTTCAACAAAATACAATAGTTATTCACAAAATGATTTTTTTAAAAAGGAAATTTGCCTTTCATCGGTAATATAAATAATAGAGGGTAAAAAACTCTCTAATGCGCTAAAAAGGAGAATGGAGATGAAATTATGATTTATTTACGAACTTTAATTAGATTTGCTTTAAGATTTTTACGTTATGTAATTTAGTAATAAAAATATATAAACCTAATATAATGTAATGACGGAGGATTTATGATTAATAAACAAAAATTATGGTTTTTAACTCTATTTAGTCTTATTTTAGTATTAGCAGTTTATTATATTGCCTTACCAGAAGCATCTTTATCTAATTTAATAGAAAGTGAAAATACTAAAAGTAATAAAGTAAGTATTACTACAAATAGCGAAGATGCTTTAGCAACTTTAAGAATTGAAGATGATGAAAAGGTTTTAGCTCAAATGGAAGAACTTCAAGAAACTTTATTAGACAAAGAAAAAAATGCTGAAGAAAAAAATAATGCATATGAACGATTACAAAGTATTAATCTAAATAAAGGTAAAGAAAATGCACTAGAATCATTAATTTTAAAAACATATAATTTAAAAAGCTTTATTAAAATTAAAGACGATCAAATTAATGTAGTTATATCTTCAAAAGATAGCTCTTATAAAAGTGCAAATGATATAATTAGAACTATTCAAAATGAATTTAAAGAAAAGAAATATATAACAGTTAAATATCAATAATACTCACTTATTCAAAGATTATTCATACAATACATATGAAGATACTTTGAAAGTGAGGTAAATAATGCATAAAAATATTTTAACTAAAAGGGAGAAAGAAATATTTGACTTACTTATACTAAATAGAAGTACTAAAGATATTAGTTATGAATTAAATATAAGTGAAAAAACAGTAAGAAATCATATTTCTAATGTAATGCAGAAACTAAGTATTAAAACAAGATCAGGTGCTATACTTGAATTAATAAAATTAGGTGAAATATCTTTATAAGTCGTTTTTTACGACTTATTTTTTCTTATTTGAATATATTTTAATGGAGGCCCTTTATGCTTAGAAGCAAAATTATTAAAAGAATATTTTTAGTTCTTTCTTCCTTATTTATTATATTTGTAATTTATATATTTCCTACTAAAGAAAATGAAATAAAAACTGTTCAAAAAAAAGATTATTCAAAAGAATCAATTGTATATTTAAAAGATAAGAATAATTATATATCTAGAGTATCAGTTTATATTAAAGAAAATGAATTAGAAAAGAAAATTAGCGAAATAATAAATTACTTAACTATTAATAGTGCTAATTCAAATTATATTAAAGATGGATTTAGTCCAATTATTCCAGAAAAAACTAAACTACTATCTGTAAGTATTGATAAATCATTAGTTAAGCTTAATTTTTCTAAGGAATTTTTAAATATTAAAGAAAATGATGAAGAAAAACTTCTAAGTAGTATTATTTACTCTATTACTAGTTTAGAAGGAATTGATAGTATATCTATATATATTGAAGATAACTTACTTGATAGAATGCCTAAATCAGGCAAGATTATAAATCCTATTTTAAATCGTTCATTTGGTATTAATAAAACTTATGATATAACTAATCTTAAAGGAACTACATCTACTACTATTTATTACTTATCTAAACAAGATGATTATTATTACTATGTACCTGTAACAATGATAAATAATAACAATAAAGAAAAAATTGAAGTAATTATAAATGAATTATCAAGTAAAGCAAGTTATCAAACTGGTCTTATAAGCTATTTAAAAGCTTCTAAAGATATTGATTATAGATTAAATGAAGATATATTAGAAATATCGTTAAAAAAAGAATTATTTAATAATTTAAACAATTCTAATTTACTTGAAACTGTTATCTACTCAATGAATCTATCAATTAAAGATAACTATAATATTAAAGAAGTTATATATAAAATTGATGATAGTATTTATAAAAATTATTTTATTTAATTGTCTGAAAATTCTATTATTATTTCATAAGAATTATTTAATATTGCCAATATCATCTACTCTAACTATCTTCAAATATTTTTCCATAGAAAAATAGGCCTTTATTTTTTTAGGTCTATTTTCTCAAGTTACCAAGACTTATAAATAGTAAATTAATATACAATATTATTTTTTACGTAAATATATAGTTATTATTTAAATAAATTTTTTATTTTAGTCCAAAGACTAGTTTTTACTTTTACTTCTTCTTTTTCTTTCTTATTTTCTTCTTCTTTGGCTCCTGACAAAGTTACAATAAATTTAGTATTGCCATTAGTACCTGACTTTTTCATATCGAAAGAATCATATTCTTCTCCTAATTTAATTAATTCTTTAACTTTTACTTCAGCTTTTTTAATATCATTTGTAGCATTTACTAATTTAGTAATTCCTTGTTCATTAAACATAGTAATACCAGCATTTAATTCTTTAGATCCATTATATAAACTATCTGTACCAGCATTTAATTCTTTAGTTTTATTAGATAATACTTTAACTCCAGACTTTATTTGATTAGTACCATTTGCTAAAGTATTAGCCCCACCTTCTATTTTTTCTAAATAACTTTCTAAAGTATTAATTAATTCACTTAATTGCTTTGTAGTATTAGTCATAGTTTCTATTGTGCCATTTAAAGCTTCATTATTTTTTTCTAATAAAAGTGATAATTCAACTGATTGTTTAGCTTGTAATAATTTACTATTCATACTACTTGCCTCTTCATCTGTAAAAGTTAAACCAAATGATGCATATGCTTCCTTAGTAAAACTACTAATTTGCTCATTAGAAAGAGAAGAAAGATTAAATGTTTGATAAGCACTTTGAGCTTCTTTATTATCTAAAGTTTTAATTACCAAACTATTTTTTTCAATTAAAGTATTTAAATCATTTATTTTCTTAATATTTTCTGGATTATTAAGTAATTCTTTACTCTTTTTAAGTTCTAAAAGTATTTGCTTTAATCCTTCATCTATAGAAGTTGCTCCAGAAGCAATATCAGATAATTTACTACTAACTACAGATAAATTTTTACTAATTAAGCTAGTTCCTTCATTAATTTTATTAGCACCTTCACTTAATTCTTTAGACCCTTTTTGAATCTTTTCAATTGAAGTTTTAAGTTCAGATACTCCACTATATAAATTATCTATTTCACCAAATAATTTTAAATCACTAGATTCAATTAACTTTGAATTAACAACCATATACATATTAGGTAATTCAAATCTTTTAGTATCATATGATATTGTTATAGTATCTAGTGTTTTTAAAGAATCTATTTTTAAACTATCATACATACCAGGTAATGCTATAGCTGCTATCATATACTTATTTCCATTATTAATAATTTTACCATTATTAACTTTAATATTACTATTATTTTCACTATCAATCATAGTACCTAAAGTAACAATAAATGGTGTATATAAATTAGACTTTGTCTTAGATGAATAATGTTTTTCTTTATTAGTATAACTAATTTTAATAGTTACTTTACCAGATGAAGATAATAAATCATTTAATGATATTTCTTTTCCATCTAAATAATAATTTAATTTCACTGAAATTGGTAAATCTTTTTTAGTTGTACCACGATAAAATATATCTTCTCCCTCAGCATTCCATAATAAATGATAACTATCTTTTACAAATGTTTCGTTTCCATTTGTATTAATAATATCAGTTAAACCTGATAAATCCTCTATTTTTTTACTTTTTGAATTATTAATTAAATGTTCACTTACAAAAGATGAATGCATACTTCCATCAGAATTTAAATTAACATAAACAGTTTCATCTTTAGTAAGAGCTAAAGTATTTAATGGTAAAGCTAATAATAACATAATACTAGCTGTTTTTAATTTTTTCATATTTCCTCTTTCCTTTCTAAAATTAAATGTACTATTACATATTAATTTATCAAATATCAGTAATATAGATGGTAAAATAAATATTACTACTGCCATACTAATTAATGCGCCTCTTGATATTAACATACATAAAGAACTTATCATTTCTAACTTAGAATATATTCCTACTCCAAATGTAGCTGCAAAGAAACATAAACCACTAACTAATATTGAACTTGTACATGTATTTAAAGTTTCTTTAATAGAAATATTTTTATCTTTTCCTTCTTTACGTTTTGATAAATAAGTAGTTGTCATAAGAATTGCATAATCAATAGTAGCTCCAAGTTGAATAGTACCTAAGACAATTTGAGCTACAAATGGTAATGTTTCACCCATAAAATATGGAATACTTAAATTAATAAATATTGCAAATTCAATTGCCATTATAAGCAAAATTGGTAAAGTATAACTCTTAAGAACAAATAACATTATTATTAAAATACATGCTATAGATGAATAATTAACATTGGTAAAATCTTTATTACTAATTTCGACTAAATCTTTCATTAGTGGACCTTCACCAGCTAAAATACTGTTATTATCATATTTCTTTATAATAGTATTAACTTTATCTACTTGGGCATTTAAATCTTTAGAAGCAATTTCATAATTTGAATTTATAAGTAACATTTGATATTTATTACTTTCAAATATTTTCTTAACATCATCACTTAACATATCAATTGATAAACCAAGATTTTCTAATTCACTAGATGATAATACTAAATCTATACCATCAATATTTTTAAGCTCTTTTACCATTTTGTTTAAATCATTACTTTTAATATTTTTATCTATTAATACTATTTCAGGAGATACTATATTAAATTTATTAGCTAAAGTTTCATTAGCAACAATTGAATCTAAATTACGTGGTAAACTTTTATCTAATTTATAATATATATCAACTTTAGAATTAGCTAAATAAGCTGGTACTAATAAAATTAGAAATAAAGCGAAGAAAACTTTATGATGTTTAATAGTAAATTCATTTATCTTTTTAAATGTTGGTAAAATACTTTTATGCTTAGTTTTAACTACATATTTATCAAAAGTTAATAATAATACTGGGAATATAGTAAGAACACATACAACACCTAAAAGTACTCCTTTAGCCATAACTATGCCTAAATCTTTACCTAAAGTTAAATTCATTGTGCATAGTACTAAAAAACCAGCAATAGTAGTTAAAGATGAGCCTATAACAGAAGTAAATGTTTCACTTATTGCAGTACTCATTGCTTCTTCTTTTGTTTTAAAAATCATTTTATTTCGATCATAAGAATGATATAAGAATATTGAGAAATCGGTAGTAACTCCTAATTGTAAAACTGCAACTAAAGCTTTAGTAATATAAGATATTTCACCTAAAAAGATGTTAGTACCTAAATTAAACAATATAGCAATTCCAATATTTAATAGTAATAGAAATGGTACTAAATATGAATCAAGTGATAATTCTAGAACAATAATACAAAGAACCACAGCAATAATAATATAAATAGCAATTTCTTTTTCTGATAATTCCATAGTATCAAGTACTACTGCACTCATTCCACCAACTTTAATATTATCTTTAGTTATTTCTTTTACTTTATTAACTGCTGCAAGTGTACTTTCAGCCGATGTTGAATCAGTATACGTTACCATCATAAGAGTACTATTATCTTTTTTAATTTTAGTATATATATTAGCTGGTAATACCTCTAATGGTATGTTAGTTCCAACTAAATCATAAGCGGTTATAACCTTTTCTACTCCTTTAATTTCTTTAATTTGACTTTCTAGTTTTAAAATATCTTTAGGATCCATATTATCTATTATAGTAATAGAAAAAGCTCCCATATCAAAATCATCTGCTAAAATATTTTGACCTTGAACAGTTTCAATTTCTTTTGGTAAATAAACTAAAATATCATAATTAATCTTTGTTTTAGCCATTCCTATAAAAGCAGGAATAAGCAATAATAAACTAATAATTAAAATTATATTTTTATTTTTACAGATAAAATTACCAAATTTTTTCATAATACCTTCCTTTCATTTATTAACACAATGTATTTTATGATATAAAAATTCTATTTTCATGCACAACAACAAATTATTGTATAATAACCAACACATTGTTTATTATGTATTAATATTTAGCCAACATATTGTATGTTATCTTTACAAATGTATATTTTTAGCATATACTTGTACATGGTGATTTTAATGGATGAAAAAATTGATTTAAGAATTATAAAAACCAGAACAAATCTTTATCAAACATTAGAAGATCTTCTTAAAAATTCTTCTTTTGAGGATATTAAAGTTTCAGATATTTGTTCTCATGCTCTTATTAATCGTTCTACTTTTTATTCTCATTATAATGATAAATATGAGTTATTATCAGATTATATTGAAAGTAGAAAAAATATGTTAGCCAAAGAGTTAGAAAAGAATTCAAGTATTAAAAATACAAAAGAATATTATTTAGAACTAATTAAACTACTACTAGATTATATAGATGAAAAAAAGGAAGTATTCCAAAAAATTATGATTAATAATAAAAATAGTATAATTATGGATATTATCTATGATGCTGTTAGTAAAGATGTTATTAAACATATTAATTCTGAAACTCATAATGGTAAAGTACCAAGTGAAATTATTTCAAACTTTTATATTGGTGCTGTATTTAATGTATGCGTTGAATGGCTTTCATATAGTAGTAAATATTCTAAAGATGATATAATAAATTATATTGATGCATTAATACCAAACGATTTATTGTAAAAATAAAAAACCAAGCATTTTTATTTCATTACTTGGTTTTTTATTTTCTATTTCATTTTAAAGAAATAAATCTTCATAATTGATTATAATATAATCTTTTTAGTAAAATAATAGTATTATATTTAACTTTTTACATTAATATGACTATTCTTTCTATGCCAATAAAATGAAATAAACTAAGTAAAATTAAACTAAATGATATAAATATTAAAGAATTAATTAATAAACTTTTGAAAATTAAAAAACAGGAAAACCTGTTTTTATTATGCTGCAGGACCTGTTGGACCCTGTGG
This sequence comes from uncultured Erysipelotrichaceae bacterium, assembly GCA_902783555.1. Taxonomy (GTDB): domain Bacteria; phylum Bacillota_I; class Bacilli_A; order RF39; family UBA660; genus CAG-533. The sequence continues at coordinate 1,434 of CACZRB010000003.1, read as the reverse complement.
TATTACTAAATTTAAGACAAAGTTTGGTGTAACACCTGTAATAGTTGCAGATGCATCACTGCCTGGAGCACCAGTTGTAACTGTTCCAATAGTAATAGTTACTGGTGCAGCATCAGCTCCTGCAGGACCTGTTGGGCCTATTTCTCCTTGAGGGCCAGTTGGACCTATTTCACCTGGCAAACCTTGAGGTCCAGTTGCACCCATAGGTCCGGTTGCTCCTTGAGGACCTATTAAACCAGGTGACCCCACAGCGCCTGCTGGACCTGTTGGACCTTGAATTCCTTGAATTCCCTGTACGCCTTGTGGCCCTGTTGGACCAATACTTCCTGGAATACCTTGTAAACCTTGAACACCTTGTGGACCTGTTGGGCCTTGAATTCCTTGAGGTCCCATTGGACCAGTTGGACCAACAATCATGCTTGGAACTGTAGGCGTATTACATCCTGGCCTACAATTAAATCCATTATTCATTTATTTACTCCTTCCAGTTTATTCTATGTTTATTTTACATATTTGCTTATTATATATGTACTAATATTAGGAATAAATAGTTGCCCAAGACCTTATATTAGAAAGTGTGAAATTTATTCATCTTCTGCTGGAGTAGCTTCACTTCTTACACAAGTTCCACCATTATTTTTTACATAAGCGTCTACAATATCTAGAGCCTGATATGCATCACTATAGTTATCTAAACCAGTTACATTAGCTAAATATCCATCTCCACCTGCTTCTTTAATTTGTCCTGTTGTTTCATAGTAATTAAATTCATAACCATATGTTTTATCATGCAAAGTACATTCAATTTTAACATTCATCAATCTTCCAGAATTTTTTTCATAAATATTTGTAAAAACAATTCGTAATACAATTAAAAGGATTGGTGCAACTATTATAAATATAAATATAAATCTAATTAGTTTTAAAATTAAACCAGCTAGTTTTTCTGTATTAGATGTTTTTTCTACTAGTATATTTTTTATATCATTATTAGTTAATTCATCTAAACTTACATTAAATATTTTAGATATTTCTTTTGCTTGCTTTAAATCTGGCGATGTTTCTCCTAATTCCCACTTTGAAATAGTTTGTCTTGCTACACCAACTTTTTCAGCTAGTTCTTCTTGAGAAAGACCATTTTTCTTTCTTAAATCCATAATATTTTTTCCAATTTCCATAAACATTTCCTTCTTTCAAATACAATCATATGATAATTAAATCTAATACTCTACCAATTTTCACTGGAATATTTGCCCGTTTTAATAACATTTCAAAATTACATATATATTTTATCATAAAGATCTATAAAAAGAAAAAATCGAACTAAAAAGTTCGACTATATTCTTAAATGGGGCGGAATGTGGGAATCAAACCCACGCATACCGGAGCCACAATCCGGCGTGTTAATCACTTCACCAATTCCGCCATGACAAG
>CACZRB010000002.1 GCA_902783555.1 uncultured Erysipelotrichaceae bacterium | reverse complement strand
TATGATCATACATTAGGTGAAAAAGAAGAAAAAGAAATGTTTGATTTACAAAAGGAGATATTAAATGAAAAAGGCATTATCGATTAAAAGGCTTTCTAAATCATTTGGTTATGCATTTGCAGGATTTAAAAAATCATTTAGAGAAGAAGCTAATATGAAGATTCATATTTTAGTAAGTATATTAGTAATTATATTTGGTTTTTTACTTAAAGTATCTAGTTTAGAATGGATAGTGTTACTATTTGCAATTGGTTTAGTCTTAGGAGCAGAATTACTTAATACATCAATTGAAAATCTAGTAGATTTAGTATGTAAAGATAGAAATGAACAAGCTGGTCTTGTTAAAGATGTCTCTGCTGCATTTGTTATGATACTTGCAATAGTAGCTGCAATTGTGGGGTTAATTATATTTGTACCAAAATTATTAACTATTTTAGGTGTGTGATATTATGTATGAAAATTTAAAAAAGATAATTAAAAACTCTTATAGTCCTTTATCAAAATATAAAGTTGCATGCATTTTAGTATGTAATAGTGGTCAGGAATTTATTGGAGTTAATATTGAAAATCCTAGTACTAAAAATGGATTATGTGCTGAACAAGTAGCAATAGGTTCTGCTATCAGTGAAGGATACGGAAAAGAAGATTTTAAAGAATTACACGTTTTAGGTAGTGGTAAAAAGTATTGTATGCCATGTTTTCTATGTAGACAATTATTGGTAGAATTTTTTAAAAGTGATGTCAAAGTGTATTGTTATAATCGTAATGGTAAGGTTAAAGAATTCTTAGTATCAGAATTATGTCCTTATGCATTTGATTTGGAGGATAAATAATGGTAAGTGAATTAGAAAGACTGCTTGCAAATAGTTATGCCCCATATGATAATATGTGTTTTAGTAGTATTGTTCTTATGAAAGATAAAACTACTTTTGGTGGGGTAACAGTTAAAAATAGTATTTTTAGAGATGCAATCTACGCTGAACAAATTGCAATAGCACGTGCTATTACTGCTGGATACAAATATGGTGACTTTGAAGCAATATATATCATGGTAGGAACTAAAAATATAAATGACTTAAAATATATTAATAAAGATGTTATAATAGAGTTCTTTGAACCAGAAAAGCATGTTTATTTATATGATTTAAATCGTAATGAAAGAATATTGAAAGTAGGAAATTTAATAAATAATATTTATTAGGAGGTAGATTATGAAAAGCGGATTTGTAAGTATAATAGGTAGACCCAATACAGGTAAAAGTACTTTATTAAACACTATATTAAAAACTCATTTAGCTATAGTATCTGATGTAGCTGGTACTACTCGTAATGCTATTCAAGGTGTTTATAATGATGAGACGTGCCAAATTATATTTATAGATACGCCCGGTATTCATAAACCACAAGATAAATTAGGAAAATATTTAAATAAACAAAGTTATGAATCTTTGGAAGATATCGATGCCATTTTATTTGTTGTAGATGCTACTGCTAAGCTTGGTAAAGGCGATAGATTTATAGTTGAAACATTTAAAAATGTATCTACGCCTGTTATATTAGTATTAAATAAAATCGATAAATTAGATAATGAAGGTATTTTAAATGCTATTAATGAGTACAAAGATTTATATGATTTTTCTGATATTGTTCCTATTAGTGCTTTAAAGGATGATAATATAAATCGTTTAATTAATTTATTAAAAGGATATTTAACTGATGAAATTAAATATTATGATGATGGTACAATTACGAATACTAGCTTGCAGTTTATGTTAGGAGAACTAGTTAGAGAAAAAGTTTTAAATTTAACTGAAGAAGAAGTGCCACATTCTGTAACATGTGCAGTAACACATATGAAGGATAAAGGAAACATTTTTGATGTATATGTAGATATTATTGTTGATCGTAATTCATTAAAAAAAATAATTATTGGTTCAGGTGGCTCAATGCTTAAAAGAATAGGGACTATGGCTAGACGAGATATGGAAATATTACTTGGTAAACAAGTATATTTGGAAATTTACGTTAAAACTATTAAAAATTGGCGTGATAAAGAAAGATATTTATCTGAACTCGGATTTAAAGATTTTGAATAGGTGATAAAAATGACAGAAGAAATTTTAATAGGAAAAGAAGCATTTGATAAATATATCAATTCTACAGTTAATTCGGTATATAAAAATATATATGCTATCTCAGCAGTTGCTAATAAATATAATCTATCTTTAGAGAAGGTATATGAGTATTTAACTCTATATTATAATAATAAAGTAAATCCTAAACCTACTGAAGAAGAAATAATTAAATTTAAATTATTTATTAGTCGTAATCAAACTAATTTAGGTGATATAGTTAATAATGTACTACTTGCTGATACAGATGATAAATTAAAGAGGATTATTAATAAATATGATGAAAATACATTAAGAAATACTTTAATAGTCTATGCTTTTAATGTTTTACCAGAAGAAAGAGAAGAAAAGCATAAAATAATTAGTAAAAGATTAGAACAAATTGAAGAGTTGCTAAAAGAATCTAAAAATAAAAATATTTCTAAAAAATATAATGAAGAAGATATTAGGAAGATTATTGAAGACTACCTTAATAGTGAAGAAATATACCCAGACATGTTTATATCTAAGCAAACTAGTTCAACAAGAATTTTGCCTTTTAAAAATATGATATTATCTTTTATAAAGAAAAGTGAAAGTAATAAAGCATTAGGAGAAAAGTTTTTAAATACTTTAAATGAAAGAATAGCTTACTTTTTAGAAACTACTGACTTATTATATGAAATAACAAAGTCTAGTAAAATAACATCATTAGATATAGAAATGGCTACTGGTTTGAATCTTAAACAATTTAGAACATATATTCAAAAAGGTGATTTTGTTCAAAAATATAGTATGAGCGCTAGGCAGGAATTAACTAAAATAATAGATGCATCTATTGTTGATTATGATAAAGAGTTAAGTAAAGAAGAAGCATATAACGAAGTGCTCTCATATAAAAATGTTCCTATGGATAAAGATGACGTTGATTATATTTATGCCTTTTTAAATAAGTATAATCTTAATAAAAACTTAAGTAATATACGAGCCGCATTTATAAAATTAATAGATTATGATTTAGTGCCAACTCATCAGTTACGATACTTAAATATGGCAAAAGATGCCTTTGATACATATATTAAAAATGCTGGTAGTAGTGATTCTATAATTGAACTTAGCAATATATATAAAATGACTTTTGAAGAAATTAATAATGCAATTAAGTTTTATGCTAATAGATTTATTTCTCCTAAACCAACTGAAGATGAATTAAGAGCATATAAAGTTCTAAATAGTCGTCATAAATATGGAGTTTTAGAACATATTATAAGTGCGATTCTCAGTGCCACGACGAATAGTGACTTAGAGATAATTGTCAATAAATATGAATGGTTAGCCATTAAAAATTCTGTAGAAGATTATGTATATAAAGTACCTGAGAAAGACCGTACAGATATAGATAAACAATTGCTAGATGCCTATGAATGGATGAAAGCTTATCGTGCTAAAAAGCCAGTTGGTAAATCTCAAGTAGAAATAAATCAGGATAATGTAGATGCAATTATTGAAGAATATTTAAATAGTACTGAAACATTCCCAGATGATATAATAGCTAAATATTATAAAAATGTTCGTTCATTTGGTACTTATTTAGAAACATATGCTAGTAGAAGTACTGAAAATAGAAAAAAAGCTGATTTATATTTGAAAGTTAGAACTGAAAGAATTAATGAATTTGCCATAAAAGTGCCAGATATTATATCAGGAGTTCAAAAAAATAGATTAAATCCTTTAGATATACAACTTATAACTGGTATGAATTTGAATAAATTTAAATTAGTTATAAATAAAAAAGAAATTGTAGACTGTGTTGGTCATAAATCGGCAATTATAGCATTTAGTAAATATCTATCTATTAAAGCAGGTGATATGCGAAAATATACATTAGAAGATGCTTTAAATTTAAAATATTCATATGAAAATCATGAAATGACTAAAGAAGATATTAAAGAAATATATGATTTTTTAACTGTTCATAATTTACCAACTACTTATAGCAATATATGCTTTGCTTTTAATAAAAAAGTTAATGGCACTTTAATAAATAATCAAGTGAATAAAAAATAAAAAAATATCCCACTATATAATTAGAAAGGGTAGTGGGATATTAAATGGATAAAAAGGAAGCTTGGGAAATGTTTAAAAAAACTGGCAAAATAGAATATTATTTATTATATAAAAGAGGTTAAAATGTTAAAAAAAGTTGAAGGGTTAATTATTAAAGAAACAAATTTTGGTGAAACTAGTAAGATAATAAATATCTTAACTGAAGATGGAATAATAGGTGTTATGGCTAAAGGAGCTAAAAGTATTAAAAGTCCACTTCGAAGTTTTACATTAACCCTCACTTATGCAGAATTTAATATATATTATCATGAAGATAAGCTAAGTACTTTAAAAAGTGCTGATGTAATTAATGATTTTGCAGCTATTAAAAAAGATATTACTTTAATTAGCTATATGACTTATCTTTGTGATTTGGCAAGTCAAGTAATGAAGCAAAATAATAATCCTGATATTTATAAAATGCTAATTAGTAGTTTAAATAAAATAAATAATGGGTTAAATCCGGTAATTATAAGTAATATTTATGAACTTAAATTATTAGATTATTTAGGCGTTGGTATTAATTTTAATGAATGCGCTAAATGTGGCAATAATACTGATATTATTACTATAGATCCAGATATTGGAGGATATATTTGTAAGAATTGTTACGAAAATGAAATTATATATGATGATAAAACTCTTAAAATGCTTAGAATGTATTATTTAGTTGATATTAATTCAATATCGGATTTAAAAATAAGTGATGTAGTAATTAATAATATTAATTATTTTATAAATACATACTATGATAGATATACTGGATTATATTTAAAGAGTAAAAAATTTTTAGAAGAAATGGTTAGTTAAGAGTTCGATTTTTTATCGATCTTTTTATTTTTAAAATAAATATTATTGATAAATTTATCTTTATATATTAAAATTAATATAGGAAAATAAAGGTAGGTATCCTATGAAAAAAAGAATAGTATTATTATTTAGTTTAATAGGTTTATTATTAGTAACTATTGTAAGTACTAGTTTTGCATTATTTACTAAAAGCAATTCTCAAGAAGGAATAAATCAAATAACAACTTATAATTGTTTAGATATATCAATAGAAGGAGAAAATGAACTTAATTTAACTAATGCATATCCCATAAAAGATGAAGAAGGAGTTTTACAAGCACCATATTTATTTACAATAAAGAATAATTGTGATCATTATGTAGGAGTAGATTTAGGGGTTGAATATCAAGAGGAAAGTACCATAAGTCCTTCTGAAGTAAAAGCTACATTAAATAAACCATCAGAAGGAATAATGCCACAAATACTATCTAATTATAATTTAGTGCAAGCAACAGACGGTGAAACTGGACTTCCAACTGAAAATGCCAAATATATAATGGTCCATGAAGGATTACCTGCAGGAGATAGTCAAACCTTTGAATATAGGATGTGGCTAGATTATAGTGTAGAGAATTTAAGTACAAGTGATAAATTAAAAGTAAAGATAGTTGCAATAGGAACAGTTAAAACAGAAGAAGAAGCACCAAAAAACTGGTATAGTTCAGAAGGAAATACTTTACTAGCAGTATTAAGAAATAATAATAGTGTAAGAAAGCCATTAACAAAGCCAGGAAATGCAATTAATTTAGAAAGTGAAAGTGTTTTAGCTAGCGCCCAAGATGATTATGGTACAAGTTATTATTATCGTGGGAATGTAAAAAATAATTATGTAACATTTGCTGATAAATGTTGGAGAATCGTAAGAATAGATGGAAATGGTAATATCAAATTATGGTTATGGAATAATAATGGAACCGATTGTACAACTAATGCAGCAAGAAGTAGTGCTTTTAATGCAGGTAGTGTAAAATATAATAAAGATGCAGGTGGAACAGGAAATTTATATCAAACAGCAAGTAGTGTAGGATTCATGTATGGAAAACCAGATTCAACAGAAGTATTTACAGATAATAATACAGGAGCGCAAGATAATATAACTGATAGTACCATTTTAACAGCTTTAAAAACATGGTATGATAACACATTTGATACCGCTAATACTACTGATTATACTGATTTACTTGCAGATGTTATCTGGTGCGGAGATAAATCATTTTATAGTGGGCCTGGTTATGCTCAAAGTACTGATACTAATAAAGTAGATACGTATTTTAACGCTTATAAAAGATTAACACAAAATCCAAAATCACCAAGTCTAGTATGTCCAGATAATAGCTTTAGTATAAGTGGAGTAACATATAATGTAGGAAAAGTAAGTAAATATACAGCTCAAGATACAATAAATGGAAATGGAATGTTAAAAACAGCCATAGCCGGAACAGACCCAACAGAATATAAATATTATAAAATAGGATTAATCACAGCGGACGAAGCCGTATATGCAGGCGGAGTATATGCTGTAGCAAATAGTTATTATTACTTATATACTGGTTCACATTATTGGACTATGTCGCCGTCTTACTTCTATGGCAGTAATGCTTACGTCTGGTACGTGTCTTCGATGAGCGTCTTGGGCTTAAACATCGTGAGCGGTGGCTATGGTCTGCGCCCCGCAATAGCTTTAGATAAATCAGTAACAATATCATCTGGCAATGGTACAATTAATAACCCTTATGTAATTAGTGTTTAACTAGCAAAAAATTGCTAGTTTTTCTTTATTTTTAATCATTTTAAATTCCCATAATTAATAAAATATGATAGAATAACAAAGGTTAGAAAAGAGATGGTTATATGGAAACAGAAACTGAGCCGATACAGAAGTATGAATCAAGTGAAGATATGGTTTATTTTTCATTCATTACTGAATATGGCAAGTATATACCAAATGATTTAGATAAAACTTTTTCTAATTTAATGAACAATATTGATGAATATAATAAATATCAAGGCAATTATATTAATCTTATTAAAGAAAATTTAAAGCTAATTGATAATATAGATTTTTTAGATACTAAAGTTACAAATAATTATATTGATTTTAATGGCAGACCTGAAGAAAACTTAAGATTATCTATGCTTTTACCTAAGATAATTAAATTACGTCAAATTGCCTATAAAAAAGCCTATTTTTTAGCTAGTGATTTAGTACTTGGAAATATACCTGATTATGAATTACATGAAGATTTTTTACTTGCTAATAAAGTAATTAGGGAACTTCCTTTAGAAAATTTTTATGCTGATTTAAGGATTTATTATACTGAAAATACTATTGATAGATTCTTTAATGAATGCTTTCTAATTGATTTAGTATGTAATGCTTTAAATGGTAAAAGTATTGCATTAGACAGTGTTAATGAATTGGAACATAATCTATATAAGATTCATACAAATATATTCGATTATTTAAAAAGGAGATATGTAAAAAGAAATAAAATTTTAGAAAAGAGATGATTTGTATGTTAAATATTAGTCTTGCTAAAGAAGATCTTGCAAGACAATTACTTCCAGATTATATCGAAGAACTTTATATTAAATTAACTAATGATTTAATTATTTATATGAAACTTTCAAATAAAAAAAGTGAATTATATAATATAATGATTAATGATAGTTCTAAAAAAGTATTATTAACTGAATATAAGAATATATGCAATAGATTAACTTATAATTTAAGTAGTATGAAGTTAGTATTAAAAAAGATATTAGATAATAAAAGTGTAAATGATTTAGATAATATTAATATAGTTGCTAATCGTAATTATAGTGATAATGAGTTATTTACTATTAAAGCATATGTTAATTTAAGGAAAAATATATATTTATTTATGGAGTATATTTTATATCATTTAATAAAGAATGAGCAGATTACAGATAGCGATAAATCATTATTTGTAATTGCGATTAATTCGTTAAAAAGTTTTGATATAGATACGATATTAGAAAATGATAATTTAGAAGATTTATCTAAGTTAATGAATTTAGTTAATAATTATATTAGTAATAAAGATATTAATGGTAATATGTTAAGAGATATCGGAAGTAGAATTAAAAGCGATAATTATAAAAGTATTATTGATAGTATTTATAATAGTTATATAAATAAGATTAGACCAAATGTAAAATAATGGTCTTTTTTTATAATATTATACTTTCTATTTGATGAGTTTTATGTTATACTCATATAACTAAAGAGTAGATATTATAGTTTACTGGTTTATAGAATGGGGGAATATATAATGAATCAGGACAAAATGCACTTAGTAAATAAAATATTTAATAATGAAACAATAAGAACTGTTTGGGATAAAGAACAAGAGAAATACTATATAAGCGTTGTTGATATTGTAAGTGTAGTTTCAGAGAGTAAAGACGGAAGAAAGTATTGGAATAAATTAAAACAACGTCTTAAAGACGAAGGAAATGAAACGGTGACAAATTGTCACCAGTTGAAACTAAAAGCCCAAGATGGTAAGTATCGTATGACTGATGTTGTTGACATCGAGGGAATGTTTAGAATTATTGAATCAATTCCTAGTAAGAATGCAGAGCCTATTAAAGGGTGGTTAGCAAAATTAGGTAGTGAAAGAATAGATGAAACATTTGATCCATCATTAGCGGCTCAAAGAGCGATAGATTTATATAGAACTAAAGGTTATGATGAAAATTGGATAGCCAAAAGAATTAAAGGTATTCAAGATAGAAAAGGTCTTACTGATGTATGGCAAGATGGTGGGATAACAGAAGCCAAAGAATATGCTATTTTAACAAATGAAATATATAAAGAATGGTCTGGTATGACTGCGAGTGAATATAAATCATTTAAAGGTCTTAGAAAAGAATCTCTACGTGATAATATGTCTGATGTTGAAGTAGCCCTTGCAGATTTAGGTGAGATTGCAACAAGAGAAATTGCTAAAAAGAAAAATCCTAAAGGTTTAAATGAAAATATTGATGTTGCAAGACGTGGTGGTAAAATAGCTGGTAATGCAAGAAAAGATTTAGAGCAGGAACTTGGTGAAAGTGTAATTACTAGTGATAATACATTAAATTATAAATATATTGACGAAAAAGAAATAGAAATGACTAAATAATAGTCTTTTTATTTAATTAAAGTTATGATATACTTATTAT
>CACZRB010000001.1 GCA_902783555.1 uncultured Erysipelotrichaceae bacterium | reverse complement strand
TTCTTTTAGGATAGTTTTTAACAACAAAAAAACTAATCCATTTCTGAATTAGTTATTTATCAAACTCAAACTATAAAAGTTCGAGCAGAATTCCTCTTGGTAGCGACGGTGTGATTCGAACACACGACCTGCCGGGTATGAACCGGATGCTCTAGCCAACTGAGCTACATCGCCATAAAACTGCTTCAATACAAATATATTATCACTTTATTTTTAGTTTGACAAGTATTTTTTGAAAAAAGCTTGCATAATTTTTCTATTTTGTTAGGTTGCATTTATATATAAAAATATGTTAGAATATATAAAGAATAGGAAGGGTAATTATTCATGAAATTTATTAAATATTTTACTCTAATTATTATTTGTTTTATGCCAATAAGTGTATTAGCGTATGGAGTTCAATTTATCTGCCCTAAAGAAATTAAACCTAATGAAACTTTTTCATGCACTATATATAGTCCTTCATTTTGTAGTGAAATAAGTATGGAATTAATTTTACCTGATGGATTTACTTTAAAAGATGAAACTGCTGGTAAAAATTTTAAATCGGCAAGTGAAGGAAACAAATTATCATATATAGCAACTGGTGATATTGATAGAGTATTATCTACCTTGCAAATTACGGCTCCTACAGTTACTAATTCTAATAAGCTTTCTATAACACTTAAAAATGTAAAATATAAATATCAAGAAAAAGATAATGAATATAGTGTTACTACTGATTTAATTGAAGATATTAATTTTACTGGTAAAATTTCAGATGAGGAAGAAAACTTTGTTTTAACATTAAAATCTAATGATGAAAAAGATGATCAAACTCTTTCATGTACACCGGCAAATGGAAGTTGTGATATACTTTTAACAAATACAAATATTCCTACTAAGGCTGGTTATAGTTTTAATGGTTGGGGACAAGAAGAGGGATGTACTAAAGGTGAAACAGAAAAATATACTTTGAAATCTAATACGACATTATATGCATGTTTTACAACTAGTACGGTTGGACATTTAAAGAAATTGGTAATTGAAGGTTATCCCATTGAATTTAATACCAATGTATTTAATTATACTATTGATGTAGATAATAATATATCAAATTTAAAAATAGATGCAGAAAGTTTTAACAAAGATGCTAAAATAGATATTGATAATCCGATACTAAGTAATGAAGTAAATATTGTTACTATAACTGTGACGGAAGAGGGAACGGTATTAACATATATAATCAATGCAAATAAAAATGGACTTGTTAGACCACTTATTACAAGTTTATTAATTAGAGATCAACAAATTAATTTTGATTCTAATACCTTTAATTATGATTTAACAATTAGTAAAAAAACTAAGGTATTAGACATAGCTGCTACTCCAGATATGGATGATGCTAAAGTAGAGATAATAGGTAATAATAATTTAACTGAAGGTAGTATTATTACTATTATTGTTTTAGCGGACTCAGGAGCTAGTAATACTTATACTATTAATATACATAATATAAATATCTGGAATACATATAAATATTATTTTATAAGTGCTATTGTAGTAGTTTTCATGTTTACAGTTTATTTTATTGTAAGACATATTAAGATTAAAAATGGAGAATATAAAACTAATAATAGTAGTGTAAAGGTAGAAACTAATAAGGATAAAATATTAAAAGAAAGTAAACCTAAAAAGGTAAAAGTTAAGAAAGAGAAAAAAGTAAAAAAGAAAAAAGGTAAAAATCAAGATGATTCTATTTCTAGTGATAATATTGAAACTTTAGATTTGTAGTGTAAACTCTAGTTAAAAACTAGAGTTTTTATTTAAAATATATAGTATAATAGATATGTGGTACTATGAAAGATATAATATATGATTTTTTAGATTATATTACTTTAGAAAAAAATTATTCTGATTATACAGAAACTAATTATGAATTAGATTTGTTTAAATATGAAGAATTTATAAAAAAACATAAAATTAATTATTTAAATGTAAAATATAAAGAAATAAGTGAATTTATAATTTATTTAAAAGAATCTAAATATAAAAGCTCTAGTATTAATAGAATAATTAGTGCTCTTAGAAGTTTTTATACGTTTTTAGAAAAAAATAATAAAATTAATAATAATCCTTTTGAATTAGTGCCTAGTGTAAAAACAGAAAAAAGACTTCCTAATTATTTTAAATATAGTGAATTTACTAGTATGTTAGATGTTATACCTAATACTGCTTTAGGAATTCGTAATAGATTAATATTGGAAATGCTATTAGCAACAGGTATGAGAGTAAGTGAAATTTCTAATTTAAAACTGGAAGATATTGATATTCATAATAGAGAAATAAAGGTATTTGGTAAAGGTAAAAAGACTCGTATAGTGTATTATGGTGAGTTTTGCGCTAATTCATTAGATAATTATTTAAATAGTTCTAGAAATGTTTTATTAAATAATAAAAAGAGTGAGTATTTATTAATTAATAATAATGGGGGTAAACTAACTGATAGAGGAATACGTTTAATTGTGGATAATATAGTAAAAAAGTCTTGTATTAAATCAAAAGTATCTCCTCATACATTTAGACATACTTTTGCTAGTTTAATGCTTAATGAAGGATGTGATATAAAAAGTGTACAAGAACTTTTGGGGCATTCATCACTTGGTACAACTGGGATATATACTCATTTAACTAATGAAGAAGTTCGAAGAGAATATTTAAAAGCTCATCCACATGGTAAAGAATAGTAGATTTATAAATTTTGTTTTGATATAATATGGAGGTGGCTAGGAATGGATGATACAAATGAAAAGAAATTAAGTAGAATATTATTAATAATTATAGGTATAGTTTTATTAATAGTTTTTGCAATTCTAGGAAAGTATATGTTTACTACTGATAAATATGGGTATACATTACCTAAAAGTGCGATAAAAAAGATGACTACTAAAGTAAGAGATAATAGTTATCATATACTTAGTAATGATGAAAAAGTTCGTTATAATGAAAAATTAAAAAATGATACATTTTTAATTCCATTAAATAACGCTATTATTGGTATGCAAGAAGTATATAATGTTAATTTACTTCAAAGTGATATTAGTAAGATAAAGTATGCTTATACTAAAATTTTAATGAATGATGGTACTTTAGATGTTACTCCTGAAATGTTAAAAGCAGAAATTAATAATAATTTTGTTTATGGAATAGAAGATAATAACTTAAATGATTACTTTGCTAATAATAATAAATATAACTATAATAGTAATTATTCTTTTTGCTTAAAAGCAACAGAAAGTAAAGAAGAAAATAATATGTTATACTTAAAATTTGATTATTTGAGCTACGATGAAGAGTTATGCAGTAATACTGTATTAGAATATAAAACTGATAAGGAAGGGCTTATTGTGTTTAATAAAAATAGTGATAAGTATTATATTAACTCGTACACATTAATGAAGAAGGAAGGATGAAAAAGATGACAAAATACGTGTACTTATTTAGTGAAGGTAACGCTGATATGAGAAATCTTTTAGGTGGAAAAGGTGCTAATTTAGCTGAAATGACTAATATTGGACTTCCTGTACCTCAGGGATTTACGATTACAACAGAAGCTTGTACTAAATATTACGAAGATGGAAAAGAAATTAATGATGAAATTAAGGGGCAAATTGATGAGTATATCTTAAAATTAGAAGATATTACTGGTAAAAAATTTGGAGATAAAGAAAACCCTTTACTTGTATCAGTAAGATCTGGTGCAAGAGCTAGTATGCCTGGTATGATGGATACAATTCTAAATTTAGGTTTAAATGAAGAAGTAGTAGAAATATTAGCTCAAAAGAGTAATAATCCAAGATGGGCTTGGGATTGTTATCGTAGATTTATTCAAATGTATTCTGACGTTGTAATGGAAGTTGGAAAGAAATATTTTGAAGAATTAATTGATAAAATGAAGGAAGCAAAAGGTGTTAAATTAGATGTAGAACTTACTGCAGATGATTTAAAAGAACTTGCTCGTGAATTTAAAGAAGAATATAAAGAAAAAATTGGTAAGAGTTTTCCAGATGATGCTAAAGAACAATTAATGGGTGCTATTAAAGCAGTATTTAGATCTTGGGATAATCCTAGAGCTAACGTTTATCGTAGAGATAATGATATTCCATACTCTTGGGGAACTGCTGTTAACGTACAATCAATGGCCTTTGGTAATATGGGTGATGATTGTGGTACTGGTGTTGCCTTTACAAGAGATCCTGCAACTGGTGAAAAGGGATTATTTGGTGAATTTTTAACTAATGCACAAGGTGAAGATGTTGTTGCAGGTGTACGTACTCCAATGAAGATTCAAGAAATGGAAGAGAAGTTCCCTGAAGCATTTGAAGAATTTAAAAGTGTTTGTAAGACTTTAGAAGAACATTATCGTGATATGCAAGATATGGAATTTACTGTTGAACATGGAAAACTATATATGCTTCAAACAAGAAATGGTAAAAGAACTGCACAAGCTGCTTTAAAAATTGCTTGTGATTTAGTAGATGAAGGAATGCGCACTGAAGAGGAAGCAGTATCAATGATTGATCCTAGAAACTTAGATACTCTTTTACATCCTGGGTTTGATCAAAAAGCTTTAAAAGAAGCAAAACCAATTGGTAAGGGGTTAGGAGCATCTCCAGGAGCTGCATGTGGTCAAATCGTATTCTCAGCTGAGGATGCTGAAAAATGGCATGCAAATAAAAAGAAAGTTATTCTTGTTCGTTTAGAAACATCACCTGAGGATATTACTGGTATGAAAGTAAGTCAAGGTATTTTAACTGTTCGTGGTGGTATGACAAGTCATGCAGCAGTTGTTGCTCGTGGTATGGGATCTTGTTGTGTATCTGGTTGTGGAGACATCAAAATGAATGAGGCTAAAAAAGAATTTGAACTTGGTGGTAAAGTATTCCATGAAGGAGATGTTATCTCAATTGATGGAACTACAGGTAATATATATGATGGTGAGATTAAAACAGTAGAGGCAACTATTGCTGGTGAATTTGGACGTGTTATGGAATGGGCTGATAAGTTTAGAACATTAGGTGTTAGAACAAATGCAGATACTCCAAAAGATACTGCTAAAGCAATTGAACTAGGAGCAGAAGGTATTGGACTTTGTCGTACTGAGCATATGTTCTTTGATGCTGAACGAATCTTTAATTTAAGAAGAATGATTTTATCTGAGACAGTAGAAGATAGAGAAAAGTATTTAAATCTATTAATTCCATATCAAAAAGGTGATTTTAAAGCCATGTATAAAGAACTTAAAGGTAAACCAATGATAGTAAGATATTTAGATCCACCACTACATGAATTCCTACCTTCAGATG